>JBKJQL010000129.1:0-6485 GCA_046594035.1 Gaiellaceae bacterium | reverse complement strand
GTCGACCCCGGCGAACCCGGCGAACCAGCCGGCGCCGTCTAAGAAGCTCTAACTGAATGCGGTTCGTCGATCCGGCTGTGATCGGCGAGTGCGAGGCAAGGACGCAGGGCGCCCCGGTAGCGGTGTTCTACCGGGGCAACCGAGGACACAGCATCGCGCCGCCGAGCGCGGCCGGGCGACACAAGCTCATCCGGTTAGAGCTTCTACGAAGCGATCGCTACTTCGTGCTCTTGCGCCGAAGAAATTGGGCGACCTTCGCCGCAGCTTCGCGCAACTCACGCGGCTGTTCGTCGTCGTCACCGAGCGAGCTCAGGATCTGGATCGTGTCCGGCCGCGCAGATCCATTCTTGAGTGCCACGACTGCGAGCCGGCGCACCGCTTCGTTGTCGTCGTGCGTGAGGAGCTCGTGGAGCAACGAGCGCACGTCGTTGACGTCCCCGGGGTGATCCCGCGAGAGCCTCTCCAGCGCGAGCAGCGCGGAACCGCGGACCGCTGGACTGTTGTCCTCGAGCCCCCGTCGCAGGAGCTCCCGCTTCGTCCGGAACCTGAACTGCCCGATCGCGCGGTACGCAACGGCGCGCTCGCGGAAGTCCGACCCGCGGGCAGCGGCCTCGAGGTCGTCGTCCCACTTCTGCCGCAGCAGCGAGAGCTCGCGCTCGTTGCCGTCCTCCGCGAACGCGTCAGCCTGTGCCGCTGCGTCCGCGAGCGAGCTCATTTCGCCTCGGGATACACGCGGCGGGCTTCGCCGACGTACGTGGCTGACGGCCGGATGATCCTGTTGTCGCTCTGCTGCTCGATCACGTGCGCAGCCTGGCCGGCAACGCGGCTCGCCGCGAACAGCGGCGTGAAGAGGTCGGTCGGCACACCGAGGTAGCGATAGACCGACGCGGAATAGAGGTCGACGTTGGGGTAGAGACCCTTGTCCGCGTACACCGTCCGTTCCGCCGCCTCCGTGATCGAGAACCAGTTCGGTTCGCCTGCCTGCTCGGAGAGCTCCTGGGACAGGCGCTTGAGAATCGTCGCGCGCGGGTCGTACGCGCGGTAGAGCGGATGACCGAAGCCGAAGAGCTTCGCCTTGCGGTCGAGCAGCTCGCGCACGGCCACCGGGGTCTCTTCGGCCGACCCCCACTGTTCGAAGAGCGCCATCGCCGCGGCGTTCGCTCCTCCATGCAACGGGCCACTCAGCGCGGCGATCGCCGCGACGACCGCGGCGGTGAGGTCGGCGCCGGTGCCGGCGACGACTCGCGCGGTGAAGGTCGACGCATTCATCTCGTGCTCGGCGTGGAGGATCATTGCGATGTCGAAGATCCGCGCTTCGCGCTCGCTCGGGCGCTCGCCCGAGAGCATCGTCATGAAGTTCTCCGAATAGCCGAGCGACGGATCCGGCGCCACGGGCTCGAGGCCTTGCCGGCGCCGGTGGTGCCGTGCGATCACCGTCGGCAAGCGCGCGATCAGGCGGACCGCGGCGTCGAGCGGCGCAGAGCTCTCGCCGAACGAGAACATCGACGCAGCGGTGCGCACCAGATCCATGGGCGCAGCGATCGACGCCGAACGGTCGACCAGCTCGGCGACCGCTTCCGGCAGCTCGCGGTTGGCGAGGTCACTCGTGAACTCGGACAGCTCTCCCGCTTCCGGCAGCTGGCCGTGAAGCAGGAGGTACGCCGTCTCCTCGTAGGTGGAGTGCTCGGCGAGGTCTGCGATGTCGTAGCCGCGGTACATCAGCACGCCGGCATCGGGGTCGATCGACGAGACCGACGACTCGGCGACGACGATGCCCGAGAGCTGGACCGACTTCTTCGCCGTGTCGGGCGAGGTCACTTCGCGACGTCGGAGACCGGCCGCGGCGGCGGACCGATGTACCGGGCGCCGGGGCGAATCAGGCGTCCGGTGCGCTTCTGCTCGAGGACGTGCGCCGACCAGCCGGCGACGCGCGCACAACCGAACATCGCGGGAGAGAGGTCGGCCGGGACACCTGCGATGTCGAGCACGACCGCTGCCCAGAACTCGACGTTCGTCTCCAGTTGGCGGTCGGGTGACTTCTCGCGCAGCACTTTGAGCGCCGCCTGTTCGAGGGCCGCGGCGACCTCGACGCGCGGCGAGCCCAACTCGAGCGCGGTGCGCCGGAGTACGGTGGCCCGCGGGTCGTACGCGCGATAGACGCGGTGCCCGAAGCCCATGATCCGCTCGCCCTTCTCGATCAGGCCACGGACGTACTTCTCGGGATCCCCCGCCTCGGCTGCACCGTCGATCATCGGGAGCACGCGGGCGGGCGCGCCGCCGTGCAACGGGCCTGAAAGAGTGCCGACGGCCGACGAGAGGGCTGCTGCGCAGTCGGCGCCCGTCGAGGCGGCGATCCGCGCGGTGAACGTCGAAGCGTTCAGCCCATGCTCGGCGGCGGAGATCCAATACGTGTCGAGTGCCTGCACCGCGCGCGGATCGGCCTCGCCACGCCAGCGGATCAGGAACTTCGCGGCTGCGTTCTCGCCCTGCTCGATCTCGGATTCGGGCACCGCCGGCTGCTTGCCGCGCGCCGCCTGGGCGACGATCGTCAGCGTCGCCGAAGAGAGCCGCGCGAGATCGTCACGCGCCTGCTTGTCGTCGATGTCGACGAGCTTCTGCAACCCCCACTTCGGGCCGAGGGTCGCGAGCGCGGCCTGCAGGTCAGCAGGGACCGAGCCGCTCGGGTCCTGCAGGTGGATCGCCTCGGTCGGCGGGAGCGGCGAGTTGATGTCCTCGTCGACGAGCAGGCCCCAGACGTTCTCGAACGGGTACGTACCGACGAGTTCCTCGATGTCGACCCCGCGATAGCGAAGCGCCCCGCCGTCCTTGTCCGGCTCGGCGATCTCCGTCTCGAACGCAATCACGCCTTCGAGGCCGGGACGGAACTCAGTATCGGCCGCAGCCATCGCCACGAACGGTACAGAAAGGGCTATCGAACGGCGGTTGTCAACCGCCGTTTGAGAACCCGAACGTCCGGACCGGGACGGGAATGCCCCGCCACGCTCCTGCAAGAGCTGCGAGAACGACCACGAACGCGATCACGGTGAAAAGGTTGATGTGCTTCTTCACGATTTGACCTCCTTTCTAGAAGTGGAAGTCCTGGAGTGCCTCGGCGGCGCGGCGGAACAGCGCGGTCGAGGCGTCGAGATCACCCTTTCGACTGCACAGATCGCCCTGCGCCATCCACGCGGCCGCGACGTGGCTGGCCGATCCGAGTGACTCGAAGAGCCATTCGGCGGCGGCGAACTCCTTCATGGCGTCGTCTTCGCGAGCCTGCTCGAGCAGCGCGCGGCCCAGGACGAGGTGCACATTTCCGCGCTCGTCAACGTAGTCCGGGCGCTCGGCAAGGATCGACAGCGCGTGGCGCGCCTGCTCCTCTGCGAGCTGCGGGGCGCCGCAGCGAAGGTGAACCTGGGCGAGCGACGAGACGGCCTGCGCCGCGTCGGCGTCGTTGCCGACCTCAAGGGACACCGCGAACGCCTCCTTGAGATACGCGACCGCGATCTCCGGCTCGCCGAGCAGGTAACTGAGGCCACCAAGGTTGTTGAGGATGCGCGCCTCGGTCTGCCGGTCGCCGTTGTCGCTCGCAAGGGTGCGGGCGCGCTCCGCGTAGAAGCGGGCGAGCAGCGGATCGCCACGACGTTCGGCGACGAGCGAGCACTGCATGGTCGCCAGTGCTTCGACCCGGCCGTCATCGATCTGCTGGGCGAGCTCGACCGCGCTCTGTGCGTCAATCTCGGCGGCGTCCCATTCGCGCTGAAGCTGGTAGCAGCGCGCGCGCCATTCGAAGGCCTGCGCGCGGACACGGTCGCCGGCGATCCCGCTGCGCTCGCCGAGGCGGAGCGCGAGCGTGAACAGCGACACCGCATTCGATACGCGCGCGAGCTTGAGACGGCAGCAGCCGAGGCGGAACAGCGACTCGGCGCGCTCGAGGTCGGAGAAGTTGGGACCCTCGGAAAGAGCCCGAGCCCGCTCGGCGATCGCATCCGCGGTGACGATGTCACCCAGGTAGAGGCGCGCCCAGGTCTCGCAGTGCAGGACGCGAAGCGCCAGATCGGGAGCGCACGCATTCGGCACGTGCACGCCGCTGAGCGCCTCGACGGCGTCCTCATAGCGATGCGCCTCGACGAGGCGCTGCGCCTTCGCAAGCGCCGTCGTCGTCTCCGCGCGGCCGGAGCCGGACGCGACCGGCGCCTGCATGAACGCAGGCGTGACGGGCGGGAGGGTCGGGAGCGCCGCAGTGCTTTCCATGCACCACATCCAAGGTGGCGCGCCCCGACGGGGGAATCACCGGGGGCCACGGCGCGCCTCCCCGATCCGGGTTAGACGGCCCAACCTGTCTCTATGTGTACCCTCCGCCCCCGATGACGCACCGGGTCACCTTGATTCCCGGCGACGGCACCGGGCCCGAGCTCACCGAGGCCACGCGCCGCGTCCTCGAGGCGACCGGTGTCGCCTTCGACTGGGACGTGCAAGAGGCCGGCGTCGACGTGATGGAGACCGCCGGCACGCCGCTGCCCGAGGAGACTCTCGCGTCGGTCAAGCGCAACAAGGTCGCGCTCAAAGGCCCGATCACGACGCCGATCGGGACGGGCTTTCGTTCGGTCAACGTGGCTCTGCGCCACGAGCTGGGCCTCTACGCGTGCCTCCGTCCCTGCAAGACCTACGAGGGCGTCCGATCGCGCTACGACAACGTCGACCTCGTTCTCGTCCGCGAGAACACCGAGGATCTCTACGCCGGCATCGAGTACGAGGCCGGGACGACCGAGGCCGAGCACGTGATCGCCGAACTGAACAAGCTGCAGAAGAAGCAGATCGCGTCCGGCTCCGGGATCTCCGTGAAGCCGATCAGCCGCGAAGGTTCGGAGCGGATCATCCGCTTCGCGTTCGAGTACGCGCGCGAGCATGGCCGCAAGCGCGTCTCGTGCGTGACGAAGGCGAACATCATGAAGTTCACCGACGGGCTCTTCCTCGAGGTCTTCCGGGAGATCGCCACGGAGTACCCGGAGATCGAACCGTGGGAGAACCTCGTCGACGCCGTCTGCATGGGGCTCGTGCAGCGGCCGGAAGAGTTCGACGTGCTCGTGCTGCCGAACCTCTACGGCGACATCGTCAGCGACCTGACGGCCGGCCTCGTCGGCGGGCTCGGCGTGGCGCCCGGCGGGAACATCGGCCCTGACAGCGCCGTGTTCGAGGCAACGCACGGTTCGGCGCCGAAGTACAAGGGCCAGAACCGGGTCAACCCGACCGCCATGATCCTCTCCGGCAAGTTGATGCTCGCGCACCTCGGCGAGCGCGACGCAGCCGAGCGCCTGGAGCGCGCCGTCGCCGACGTGATCAGAGAAGGCACGTCGGTCACCTATGACATGAAGCCGTCGCGCGACGACCCGACCGCGGTCGGGACGAGCGAGTACGCCGACGCGATCATCGAGAAATTGGAGGCTTAGGGCATGAGCGAAAGGCGGAAGATCACCGTTGTCGGTGCGGGGAACGTGGGCGCGACGTGCGCGCAGGTGCTTGCGCAGCGCGACTACGCAGACATCGTCCTGGTCGACATCAAGGAGGGCCTGCCGCAGGGCAAGGCGCTCGACATCAACCAGATGGGCGCCGTGCTCGGCTACGAGCCCAACGTCACGGGGTCGAACGACTACGCCCCGACGGCAGGCTCCGACGTCGTCGTAATCACGGCAGGCCTCCCCCGCTCGCCGGGCATGAGCCGCGACGACCTCGTGACGACCAACGAGAAGATCGTCAAGGACGTCACCGAGAAGGTCGTCGACAAGAGCCCCGAGGCGATTTTGATCGTCGTCTCGAATCCGCTGGACGCGATGTGTCACGTCGCGAAGAGCGTCTCGGGCTTTCCGAAGGAGCGCGTCTTCGGCCAGGCCGGCATCCTCGACACCGCCCGCCTCCAGACGTTCATCGCCTGGGAGACCGGTGCGTCGGTCAAGGACGTCACGGCTGTCGTGCTCGGCGGTCACGGCGACCAGATGGTCTCCGTGATCTCCGCGACGACGGTCGGCGGTGTGCCGATCCGGAAGATCGTCGCCGAGAACAAGATCCAGGCGATGGTCGAGCGCACCGCCAAGGGCGGCGGCGAGCTCGTGCAGCTGATGGGCACCTCGGCCTGGTACGCGCCGGGTGCCGCATCGGCGCAGATGGTCGACTCGATCCTGCTCGACGAGAAGCGCGTGCTCCCGTGCACCGCCTACCTCGAGGGCGAGTACGGGATCGAAGGCCTCTACATGGGCGTGCCGGTCAAGCTCGGGTCGACCGGGATCGAGCAGATCTTCGAGGTCGACCTCGACGACGCGGAGCAGGAAGCGCTGAAGAAGAGCGCCGACGCCGTCCGCGAGGTCGTGGGCGTTCTCAGCTCGTAAACGCCCGAATCTGGTTCGGCTGACACCAAATCAGGTTCGGACCTACATCCGAACCTGATTCGCCGAAGGCGAACCAGATTCGAGAGTTTCACGCGCACCGCTTCA
>JBKJQL010000153.1:0-8015 GCA_046594035.1 Gaiellaceae bacterium | reverse complement strand
CCGTCACGCACGACGAAGATGTTCTCGCCGGAACCGTCGGCGACCGTTCCCTCAGGCGTGAGCAGGATCGCCTCGTCGTAGCCGGCGTTGTTCACCTCGGTGACCGCAAGCATCGAGTTGAGATAGACGCCCGTCGCCTTCGAGACGTGCGGGACGACGTTCGGCGGGATCCGCTGCCAGGAGGAGATCTTCGCGCGGATGCCGTTCGTCAGGCCCTCCTCGCCGAGGTAGGAGCCCCACGGCCAGCTCATCAGCACGGTCTCGACCGGATTCCCGCGAACCGCGACACCCAGCTCGCCGTAGCCGTAGAAGGCGATCGGCCGGATGTAACACTCGTCGAGCCCGTTCGCGCCGAGCAGCTCGTTCGTCGCGTCCCTCAGCTCGTCCACCGAGTAGGGGATCTGCATGTGCAGCAGGCGCGCCGAGTTGTGCAGGCGCTGCAGGTGCTCGCCGAGCCGGAAGACGGCCGGCCCCTTCGGGGTGTCGTAGCAGCGGATGCCTTCGAAGACGCCCGAGCCGTAGTGCAGACCGTGCACGCCAACGTGGACCTTGGCGTCGGCCCAGTCGACGAGCTCTCCGTTCATCCAGATCTTTTCGGTCTCCTGCACCACTCGCTCCTTCCTCGGGTCCGGCGGATTCTACCCGCGAGCGATTGGAGGCTCGATGCGGAATGGCGTGCTTCCGGGGATGGCTCAGACCAAGCAGGTCGCACGGGTCGGGCGCAGGGCATAGCGGTGTCTACGTTCAAGCCCGACGCGGGTCGAGCTGCGCAGCGTCTGAGCCACCAGCCGGGAGTGCGCTATTTCCGTGTCGAGCCTCCCAGGTGTTCGGACCTCGCTGTGGACAGCTTCAGGAGCTCCGCCGGGCGAAGCGAGGCCATATGTGAGCTCGTCCCCGCACCGATCCAGACCTCGTCGAAGGCGAAGAACGAGGTGTCCATGAGGGTCTGGGTGATCGCTCGCTGGGGGAACGGCGCAACGGCCCCTGGCTCAAAGCCGGTCGCGTGCACGACCTCGTCCGGCTCCGCTACCCGCACCTCCTGGGCGCCGACGAGGGCGCGGACGGCGTCCTCGTCGGCCCGGCGATCGCCGGGCACGAGCGCCAGCACGTAGGCGCCGTCGCAGACGAGCACCAGGGACTTGACGATCTGCGCCAACTCGCAGCCGATCGCCCGGGCGGCCTCGCGGGCGGTGGGCGTCCCTTCCGTGAACTCTTCGATCCGGGCGTCCACCGCCGCTGCCCGCAAAACGGCGGAAACACGCTCCACGGGCTCGGGCCACTCGGTCATGCGTTACCGATTGTGCCGTTCGAACGTTGTTCATTTCGAACAATCGATCGAATCGGGGGACGACGATGGATCAGGCACGTATGGCGCGGACCGAATCCGCGTTCCGTGAAGTGAACGAAGCGATCGCGGAGACCGCGGCACGGTTCGAGTCGGAGGACGCGGATTTCATCTGCGAATGCGCAGATCCGCAGTGTGCGGATCGGGTGACCGCGGAGCTGACGGAGTACGACGAGGTGCGTTCGGAAGCGACCCATTTCATCCTTGCGCCGAACCACCACGAGCCGGCCGTCGAGAAGGTCGTCGAGCGCAACGGGGAGTACGACGTCGTCGCGAAGGTCGCGCCGATCATGGCGCGCATCTCCCGGCGGCTGAACCCGCGCGCGGCGTAGCGACTCTAGCTCTGGATGACGTAAGCCTCGTCCATGCCCTCCCGGAGCGTCTCGATCAGCTCCGGTGGGGCAGGCGAGTCGATCGAGAGCCCCATCAGCGCCTTGCCGCCTTCGCGGTTCCGCGAAACGGTCATGTTCGCGATGTTCACGCCCGCTTCACCGAAGAGATTGCCGATGCGGCCGATCACACCGGGGACGTCGTCGTACAGCAGCAACGCCATGCGCGGTGCGAGCTCCATGTCCAGCTCGAAGCCCAGCGCAGAGACGAGCCAGTGGCGGTCGTCGGTCCCGATCGTCGTGCCGGCGACGCGCACACCGTCCGCGGAGACGCGTACGAGGTTCGTGAAGTCACGTGACGAGCGGCGCTTCTCCTCGATCACCTCGATGCCGCGGTCTGCCGCGACGACGGGAGCGTTCACATAGTTCACCGGCTGGTCGGTGTGCCCCTGGAACGCACCGTTCAGGGCCGCGACCGTGAGCAGGCGCGTGTCGTGCTCGGCGAGCGCGCCGTAGACCTCGATCGCGATCTTGCGGACGTCGCCGCCTGCGAGCTCCATCGCGAGTCGGCCGAGCTTCGCCGCGAGCGGGATGAACGGGCCGAGAACCTCCAGGTCATCCGCGCCGACCGTCGGGATGTTGACGGCGTTCGTGACCAGTCCACCATCGAGCGCGGCCACGACCTGCTCGGCGACGATCACCCCCGCGCGGTCCTGTGCCTCTTCCGTCGACGCGGCGAGGTGCGGCGTGACGACGATGTTGGGCGCCTTGAGCAGCGGGCCGTCGTAGGGCTCCTTCGAGAAGACGTCCACGGCGGCGCCGCCGAGCTTGCCGGACTCGAGCGCGGCTAGGAGCGCATCCTCGTCGACGAGCTCGCCGCGCGCGGCGTTGACGATGCGCGCGCCATCACGCATCCGAGCGATCGCGTCCGCGTCGATCGAATGGCGCGTCTCATCGTTCAGCGGCAGATGCAGCGTCAGGAAGTCGGCGCGCTCCAGCACCTCGTCGAACGTGGCGCTGTCGACGCCCAGCTCGCGGAAACGCTCCTCCGAGATAAACGGGTCGTAGGCGACGACCTTCATCTGGAGGCCGAGTGCGCGACGCGCCACCTGGCGGCCGATGCGTCCGAAGCCGAGGACACCGAGCACCTTGTCCGCGAGCTCGACACCGCCCCACTTCGACCGCTCCCAACGGCCCTCGACGAGCGCGGCGTGCGCCTGCGGGATGTTGCGGGCCAGCGCGAGCAGCAGCCCGACGGCGTGCTCCGCGGCGGAAACGACGTTCGACTCGGGCGCGTTCGCCACGACGATCCCGCGACGCGTTGCCGCGTCGACGTCCACGTTGTCGACGCCGGAGCCCGCGCGGCCGATCACCTTGAGCCTGGTCGCGCGCGCGATGATGTCAGCGGTCACCTTCGTCGCCGAGCGGACGATCAGCGCGTCGTAGTCGGCGACGATCTCCTCGAGCGGCGAATCCGTGTCGATGGTCACGTTGAACTTCGCGCGCAGCAGTTCCACCCCCGCGTCCGCGATCGTTTCGCGGACGAGCACTCTCATGTGGACTGCTCCGTCGAGCCTACGCCTGTCATTACGCCGTGACGGGGGTCTCGAACGCCTCGAACGCGCGCGCGACAGCGACGCCGCGCTCGATTTCGGCGCCGAGCTCGGCCAGCGACAGCTCGATCGCCGCGAGCGCGTTCGCGATGTCGAAGACGTCGAACCAGCCGATGTGGCCGATCCGAAAGATCTTGCCCTTCAGGTGCGCCTGTCCCGGTGCGAGCGTCACGCCGTGCCGGTCGCGCAGGTGCAGCAGCAGCTCGTCGGAGTCGATGCCCTCGGGCGCGCGAATCGCCGTCACGACTGCGGCGCCATCGTCGTCGGGCGAGAAGAGCTCGAGGCCCAGAGCCTTGACGCCGGCGCGCGCTGCCCGGCCGAGGCGCACGTGACGCTCGAACGCAGCTTCGAGGCCATCGTCGAGGATCAACCCGAGCGCCACGTCCAGACTGCGGATGATCGAGACGGCGGGAGTGAAGGCTGCGTCGAGGACATCTTGCGCCTTCTTGTTCGCGTGCCAGTCGAAATAGAAGGTACGTGGAGGCTTCGCCTGCTCGAGCACGCGCTCGGGCACCGAGACCGTCGCGAGCCCCGGCGGGCTCATCAGCGCCTTCTGCGAACCGGAGACGACGACGTCGATGCCCCACGCGTCGGTCTCAAGGGGCACGGCGCCGAGCGATGAAATCGCGTCGACGACGAGCGTCACGTCCCCCACCGCCTCGCGGATCCCACGAACGTCTGCGACGACACCGGTCGATGTGTCGGACTGCTGGCAGAAGACGGTTCCGGCACCGGATTCGCGGACTGCTGCGCCGACCTCGCCGGGATCGGGCGATTCGCCCCACTCGTACCGGATCGCGTGCACGTCGAGCCCGTAGCGCTCGCAGATCGCGACCCACCGCTCGCCGAAGGACCCGTGGCTGACGACCGCGACCCGCTCACCGGCCTCGGTGAGGTTCGCGACCGCCGACTCCATCGCCCCCGTTCCCGACGCCGTGAAGAGGAGCACGTCGGACTCGGTGCGGTAGACGTCCTTGAGGCGACTCAGCGTGCGCGCATAGATCTCGCGAAAGTCCGCCCCTCGATGGTGGACCATCGGCTCGGCAGACGCCGCCAGCACCTCGGGCGGAACGGGCGTCGGGCCGGGCGTGAAGAGGTAGCGCTTCTCCAAGAACGACACCATAGCGCGCCCGGGCGGGGGCATTACTTTACAACTTGAAGTGAGCGCTACCGGTGGCCGTCGAACGAGAGGATCTGCTGGTAGGTCGGACGGTTCGCCCAGCGCATCGTCGTCGTGAGGATCCCGGGTGCGAAGTGGATCCGTTCCGCGGTGGCGTCGGAGCGCCAGGCCGTTGGATCGGCCCCTTGCTTGGCCGCGAGCTCGTTGCCCGCGGCGTCGAGCGCAGCCCAGAGGCCCTTCGAGCATCCGGCCTCGTCGCCGGCTCCGCAGTAGCGGTTGGCGAAGGAAGTGGTACGGGTCGCGCTTTGCCCACGGAGATCGCGGTCGACGTACCCGTACCAGCCGTCGATATACGCAGACCCGTTCGCGTTCGGAGCGTCGTCGCGCCCCATCAGCGCTGCGAGTTGGTCGGTCAGCGGCCCGAGCACCGGAGCGAGTACGCCGTCGGCCAGTTTCGCCCAGGCGGCATCGAGAACGGCAGCGCCCGGATCGTCCACCTTGCCGTCGAGGTTGCGGTCGAGCCGGGACGAGCCCTTCTGCACCCATGCGTTGACGAGCGACCTCAGTTGCTCGTCGCGAGGCGAAGGCGCGGCCGTCCTCCCGAGCACCGCGTTGATATCGGGCCACACCGCAACGGCACGCAGATCCTGCGTCGCCGACTTGTTCATCGTCTTCACGATGTCGAGCACCGTGTTCTTGCCCGCCTTGAGGTTCCGCGACAGGAGCTGCGAACGGTGAATGGAGCCGTAGGCGAAGTTGTCGTCCGCGGCCGAGAAGCCGGGCGCGGGCTTGTTGTTCCAGTTCACGAGCGTCCCGCTGGGCGGATCGATCGCCTGCGGATGCGCGGCCGGAGCAAGGAAGCCCGTCCAGTCGAACGCGCCCGTCCCGATCGTCGGGAAGCCGGGGTCCACGCCTGGCGCGCGTAGCGGAAGGCGTCCGGACGAGGTGAACGCGATGTGCTTGGAGTCGACGTAGAAGCCGTTGAACGCCAGCTCGAACCGCGACAGGTCGTGCGTGAACTGCTGCGCGGACTTCAGGCGGCCGGTGGTCAGGTCGTAGAGGTCGACCGCCGCCTTGAGCTCACGCCCGCGCGTCGAGCGCAGCTGGGCGAGCGCGACACGCTGGCCGCCGGCCGTGCCGTACCCGGTGACCGGCCCGTGCACCGTCTCCCAGAACGTGACGGGCTTGTCCGTCGCCAGCGAATCGTGGAGCACGCCCGCGTCGAAATACGTCATCGCCGTGCACGTGCCCTTGTAGACGTAGTGATGGTCGTCACCGCAGAGCGTCTCCGCGAACGTGTCGATGTTGTCGGACTGTGACGACGTGAAGGACCAGCCGTAGTCGGCGCCGCGACCGATCAAGACGTTTGGGATGCCGGGGAGCGAGCCGCCGCGCACCGATACACCGCCGCCCTCCATGTCGACCTCCCAGAAGAACTCCGGGTAGAAATAGCCGAGCTGCGGGCCGGCGACCATCACCGGATGGCCGTTGGCAGATCGCTTCGCGGAGACGAGCACCGCGTTCGACATCGCGCGCAGTGGCGACGGCGCCTGCACGCTCGCGTTGTCGACGATCGCATTGCCTGCTCCCGGCGCGCCCGCGGTTTGCGGGCCGTAGGGGAATGCCTTCGACAACGTCGTCGGCGCGGTCGCGTTCTGGTGGCGGAGGTCGTTGAACACGGAGAGGCCCTTGGCCGCGCCCAGCTTCGTCCGGAGCGCCGAGAAGAACTCGGAGCGGCGAGCCTCGTCGCCCCCACCCGCGCCGAAGCGCGCGCCGAGGAGGCACGTGGTTGCGATTACGTCGACGCGCGTCCACGGCGCGTGCGGCAAGCTCGCCGCCTTGCGCTGCGCATTGATGCCCGCAACGTACGCGTCGAGGTCGGCGAGCTCTGCCTTGCCCTTCGCGCCGGCGCCCGTCAGCCATGAGACCTGCTTCGCGAGGAAGTCCTCGGCCTGCTTGCTCGGCTGGAACTGCTTGCCGGAGAGCGCAACCGCGAACGCGTTGTACCCGGGCGCGTCGATGCAAGCGAGGCGTCCGGGGTAGCGCGCGAGCTCCATCAGCAGGCCCCGGTCCTCGGCTGCGGCGTAACCGGTGCCGTAGAAGAGATTTGCCTCGGTCTTGGCGAAGATGTGCGGCACGTCGAAGGCGTCGCGCTTGATCGTCACGCCGCGACCGGGAAGCTCGGTGCGGACGGCCTTCTCCTTGCCGGTCCAGAGCGGCTCGGGCTTGAAGTTCTTCGTCACGTCCTTCGCCGTCACCCGGTCGAAGAGCGGCGTGAGCGCGTCGTAGAGCACGGCCTGATCGGTGGAGTGGGCCGTGAAGTTCGCGCCGCCGAAGTTGCCGGGCGGCAGGATGTCCCGCGCGACAAGCGCGTAGTCGTGCCGGGGTGCAGCCCCTGCCGCAAAGGCGCCGATGAGGGCAAGGACGGCGAGAGCAGCAAGCACCTTCTTCACGCGGTGAGCACACTATCCCCCGTGGACGTCCTCCTGTCTTTCGCGGCCGCCCTCGTCTCCCTGCGGCTTGCCGGATCTCTCGCCCAGGCTCGGCGCTACGCCTGGGCCGGCGGGCTGGTCGCCTTCGCTGCGGCGTGTGCCGCAATGGCGTGGGGAGCCGCCCACGGGTGGGACGAACCGGCGTTCCGCGTCTACTACCTCGCGGGCGCCCTGCTCTCGGCACCGCTGCTCGGCATCGGGTCGCTGAGCCTTTCGGGCCGGCGCTGGGCTGCCCCACTGGGGCTCGTCTACGCCGGGCTCGCGCTCGGCATCGCCGCGGCGATGCCCGTGCACGGTTCGTTCTCCGGGACGAACGTGCCGCGGGCACAGGACCACGTCGATGCGTTGCCGCGCATCGTCGCGATCGCCGGCAGCTCCCTCGGCGCGCTCGCGGTGATCGTCGTCGCCGCCCTCACGCTGCGCCGCCGTCCGCTCGGCAACGTGCTGGTGATCGCCGCCGTCGCCGCTGCTGCCGGCGCCTCTGCGCTCACGCAGACCGCTGTAGCGGCCGCAGCCGCGTGCTTTGCACTGTCGGCCGCGCTGCTCTACGCAGCGGTCACGGCTTTTCGACCGCGTACCACGCGCTGACGCGGTCGGCGAAAAGTTCGTCCATGCTCTCGCTCTCGTCGAGGCGCATCGCCTTCGTCCGTACCTGACCGAGGTACCGTGCGATCTCGGCAGGCCCTTTCCCGCGACGCAGCATGCGCCCGACACGCTCGAGGTACGGGTCGTACGCGTCGGCGCGCGTTGCGTCGTCGTAGACGTTCTGCGGGTCCCAGTGCTCGACGGCCATCACCCGCAGCGCCGGGAGACCGGCGCTGGACCACCAGCGCCGCCAGCGGAAGGGCTCCATCAGTTCAGTGTGACCCAGACGGCGCCGTCGGCGGCGGCGATGCCGCGTGGCAGCGCGCCGACCTCGATCGGCGCTCCGGCCTGATCTGTCTTCGGATCGACCCGCACGACCGTCGAGTCGCCGCACGCAACCCACACAGCACCTTCGCCGTAGGCGACGGCCAGTGCGTTGTGGCAGACGGGGATCGACGCAACGACTCCGCGGAGCTTCGGGTCCACTCGGATCAGCGAGCCGTCCACTGCGCTGATCCAGAGCGCGCCGCC
>JBKJQL010000109.1:0-2708 GCA_046594035.1 Gaiellaceae bacterium | reverse complement strand
TGCGCGGCGCACACGTCGGCGATCGCATCGAGCGGATCGACCGAGCCGGTATTCGTCGCGCCCGCGCTTGCCGACGCAAAGAACGGCGTGCGGCCCTCGCGCACGTCGGCCTCGATCGCCGCCGCGAGCGTCGCGGGATCGAGTCGAAGGTCGGCATCCGCCGGGAGGACACGCACCTGCCCCGGCCCGAATCCGAGCAGTCGTGCGGCCCGGGCGAGCGACGAGTGGGCCTGGTCACCGACGTAGACGACGAGGTCCGGCGACATGGCGCCGTGCGCCTCCCGCGCGACCGCGAGCGCCGTCATGTTCGCGGCTGAACCGCCGCTCACGAGCGATCCTGCCGCTTGGGCGGGGTAGCCGATCCAGTCCTTGAACCATCCGAGCACCTCGAGCTCGACCTGGCTCGGCCCGGCGGCCTCCATCCACGACCCTGCGAAGACGTTGAGCGCGCTCGCGACGAAGTCGCCGAGCGCACCGGGCCAGGTGCCACAGAACGGAACGAACGCGAAATACCCCGGGTGGTCTCCGCGGCCGGCAAACGGCAGCACATCGCGCTCGAGCTGCGCAAGGATGTCGGTCAGGCTCTGCGGCTCGCGCGGTTGCGGGCCGGACAAGCGCTCACGCATCTCGGCGGGGCTCGCGCGTCGAAGCGGCGGGATCGACCGGTCGCCGAGCCGGTCGACGGTCTGATAGCCGAGACGACGCATCGTCTCGGGCTCGAGTGAGAGTGAGAGTGGATCGTCGCGCAAAAGGAAGCCCCGCTCCCGATGCTGACAGAGGAATGCGCGTACGGCTAGAGGGACCTCCCCCGCTCGCCGCGCCGATCATCAGGGTCGAGCAACGGACCCTCGCCGGCGCCGACAGCCTGATCTGATGCAGCAATGCAACTGCGCGGAGTAGTGCTCGTCGAGGGCACGAGTGACCGGCACGCAATCGAGACGCTCGCCCGTCGCCGCGGCCGAAACCTCGCAGCCGAGGACGTCGCCGTCGTGCCGATGGGCGGCTACGGGAACCTGTCACCGTTCCTCGAGCGCTACCGCGGCGTCCCGCTCGCCGGTCTCTATGACGTCGGGGAAGAACGGCATTTCTTGCGCGCGCTCGGGTGCGACGATCGCGGTGAGCTCGAGCGCGCCGGGTTCTTCGCATGCACGCGCGACCTCGAGGAAGAGCTGACGCGGGCAGTCGGCCCGGATGGAATGGAGCGCGTGCTCGCGGAGCAAGGCGAGTTGCGCGCATTCCGGACCTACCAGCGACAGCCGGCGCACCGCGACCGGCCGCTCGACGAACAGCTGCACGGCTTCATGTGGAACCGCAAGCAACGGTACGCCGTGCTGCTCGTGGAGGCCCTCGATCTCGAGCGCGTCCCACGACCGCTCGACCGCGTCTTGGCGCGCGTGTAGCCCGGTGCACGGGAACGGCCTACCCAGCGGTTGGCGATCACCGCAACGCCCGGGTTGCCGCCGCCGTGGGCGCAGCCCGTCGGAGTGGCCCCCGCGCCTCGGCGTGTTCGAGTGGTGCGCTTAGTCGCGCAGGAAAGACGGCGTCTCGAGCGCGTCGCCGCTGCCACCCGATGAGGCGGTGACGAACGTCGAGCGGCGACCCGTTGCCTTGCCGATGCCCGTGGCGACGACCGTGATCCACATCTGGCCTTCGAGGCGATCGTCGATCGTCGCGCCGAAGATGATGTTCGTGTCGTCGGTCGCAGCTTCGCGCACAGCCTCGGCGGCCTCGTTGACCTCGTAGAGCGTGAGGTCGTCGCCGCCGGCGATCGAGAGCAGAATGCCGCGGGCGCCGGTGATCTCGGTCTCGATCAGCGGGCTGCGCAGCGCGCGCTCGGCTGCTTCCTTCGCGCGGTTCTCGCCGGTTGCGTAGCCGATGCCCATCAGTGCGGAACCGGAGTCGGCCATGATCGTGCGCACGTCGGCGAAGTCGAGATTGATCAACCCGGGGTTCGTGATCAGATCGCAAATGCCCTGGACGCCGTGGCGGAGAACGTCGTCGGCGATGCGAAACGCGTCCAGCATCGACGTCGACTTGTCGAGCACCTCGAGCAGCCGGTCGTTCGGAACGACGATCAGCGTGTCACACGCTTCCCGCAGCGCCTCCAGGCCGTCGTCCGCCTGCTTCCTGCGCCGCGAGCCCTCGAACTTGAACGGCATCGTGACGATGCCGACCGTCAGCGCGCCGACTTCGCGTGCGATGCGCGCGACCACGGGCGCTGCACCCGAGCCGGTGCCACCGCCCTCGCCTGCCGTGACGAACACCATGTCCGCGCCTCGCAACGCGCGCTTGATCGAGTCGTAGCCGTCTTCGGCGGAGCGGCGGCCGATCTCAGGATCGGCACCAGAGCCGAGGCCCTCGGTGAGCTCGCTGCCGATGTGGATCTTGGTCGCAGCGTCGCTCATCTGCAGCTGCTGAATGTCCGTATTGACCGCGATGAAGTCCACCTGCGTGATCCCGGCATCGATCATCCGGTCGACCGCGTTGAGACCGGCGCCACCGACGCCGACGACGCGGATCACCGCGAGGTACGACGCGTTGTCGCGCGCACGCTCGAGGCGCGCAGGCTGATCGGGAAGCGGGTCGAGCCAGCGCGCGACCTTCGGGGGGTCATCCTGCGCCGGCTCGGGCTCGAGGTCGGGTGCGGGCGCGAGCGACCGGATCGGGGTCGGCTTGGGGGCGCGCGGCGCTTCTGCACGCACGCGCTC
>JBKJQL010000064.1:0-2769 GCA_046594035.1 Gaiellaceae bacterium | reverse complement strand
GCTCTGGCAGGCGCGGCTCGAGGTCGATCGCGGTAGACTTGCATTCTACACGCTTTCCGCCGCGCGCCGACACGAGCTCCTCGAGCTCCACGCCGGGCGGAGCAAGGCCGCTGGCGCCCCGTCGGAGGCCGAACAGCGCGAGATGGAAGCCCAGGCGCGACGCGATCAGGCGCTCAAGGCCGCCCACGACGCACGTTCCGAGACCGAGCGTGTCGTCAAGGAGGAGTACGCTCGTCTTCTCGACGTGGAGAGCGCGCAGGCGGCGTACGAGAAGAAGCTGGCCACCGAACGCCTGGCCATCGGCGCGCGGCGCGAAGCGACGCTGGTCTGGCAGCGCCGCGCACGAGAGGCGCGCGGCGCGGCGTCGGCGCCGGACCGCGTCGACGCGACCTACGACGATCTTCGCAAGGCGCTTCGTGCGGCGCGCGACGGGTTCGACGCCGCGCTGGGCGAGGTGACTCGCGACTCGGGTGGGATCCCGAGCGCCGGCGCCGATCCACTCGCCGATCTGCAGGGCACCATCGACACCACCGCCACGCGCGAAGAACGAAAGCGCGTGGACGAGGCGGTAGCGCGTCTCGGCACCGAGCAGCAGGCTTTGCGCGAGGAGCAAGCTTCGCAGCTTCTCGACGAGATCGACACGCTCAACGGCGAGCGGCTCGCGCTGCTCCCTTTCCTCTCCTCGGAAAAACGCTCGGCGATCACGGGCTTCACTGCGGCGGGAGTCGATCAGGCGGCGTCGGAGGTCCGTCAGCTCACGCTAATCGCCCGCTATCACCGCTACGCGGCAATTGCATGGCTGTCTTCGCTCCGTCACCCGAAGCAAGTCGTCGGGCTCTCCGCCGGGGGCGTGCTCCTCGTCGCCCTCGAGTGGCTGGTGGCGATCGGCGCGTTCTTCTGGGGGCGGCGACGGCTCCCGCGCGCACTCCAGGCCCTCCGCACCCGCGCGCAGGAGAACGATCGCGCGGAGCGGCTGACCACGCCGAGCTTCCCCACGCGAGCGACCGCCTTCGCCATCCAGATCCATCGGCCGATCGAGTGGCTGACCCTCGCCCTCCTGCTCTCGTGGGTCCTCCCCGCAAGCGCCAAGCACCTGCTCGAGGTGCAGCTCGTGACGGTGGTCGTGGAGTGGATCCTGGGCGGCGCGCTGGTCGTCGTCATCGTGAACGCGCTCGCTGCGACCGGCAACGGTGGCCCCGTCGAGAACGATACGCCAGCGCTCCGGCTTCGCTCGCTTCGTCTCGTGGGACGCGTCGTGGTCGCGTTCGGGCTGGTCCTCGTCGTGACGTCGCGGCTCGTCGGACCGGGTACCATCTACCAATGGGTAGCGTCGACGTGCTGGGTCGCGTCGATCCCCCTCTTCCTGGTGCTGGTGCGCTGGTGGCGCGACGTGGTGTTCCGCCGCGCCGAGCGCGCGCGCCGAAAGTCGGCGTTCGAGCGCTGGGTCCTCGCCAATCGCTCCGGCTGGACGAGCTTCCTGGCCGCCACCACCGGTGGCGTTTTTCTCTTCTTCACCGGCGCGGTGCGCGCGGTTCGCGGCTGGATCAGCCGCTTCAACGTCACGCGCCGCGTGCTCGCTTACCTCTTTCGCCGCGAGCTCGGCAAGCTCGAGGCGGGGCGCGCCGATCTCGGGACGTCGCGCCTCCCTGACCCGGCGTTCGAGGCACTCGGGCCGGAGGCGCTCGCCGCGGAGTGGATCGCCACGGACGTCGACGACGAGCTCGACAAGCTCCGGGAGCGCCTGCGGCAGCGTAAAGGAGGCGTGATCGCTCTCGTCGGTCCGCGCGGGATGGGCAAGAGCGTCCTCCTGCGCCGCTTGCATCACGAATTCCCCGACACTGCGCTCCTGCAGGCCCCCAAGAGCGGCGCGGCAGGGCTCCGTGCCGCGCTCGCCGACATGCTGAAGATGCCTGGCGACGCCTCCCTCGAAGACTCGGCCGCCGCGCTCGGGGCTTCGCCGCTGGCGCGCGCGCTCTTCCTCGACGACGCCCAGCGCTTCGTGCAGCCGATGATGGGAGGGCTCGCGACGTTCGACGCCCTTCTCGCAGCGGCGAGCGAGAACGCCGCGCGCACCACCTGGGTCTTTGCGCTCGACGAGGTGCTCTGGCTCTTCTTGCAGCGGGCTCGTGGCGCGCGTCCGCTCTTCGACGAGGTGATCCGCCTCTACCCGTGGCGCGAGGAGCAGATCATCGCTCTCTTGCGGGAGCGCACGGCGAAGGCCGGCGTGAGCCCGTCGTTCGAGCGCCTGCTCGAGAAGCTCCCGCCTTCCGCCGACGACATCGACAAGCAGGAGGCGCTCGAGCGCAGAGCCGCCAGCTACTACCGCCTGCTCTGGGATTATGCTGCCGGCAACCCCGGCGTCGCGCTTCACACGTGGAGGCGGTCGATCGGCGCCGACGAACAGGGCGATACCCACGTCCGCTTCTTCCAGGCGCCCGAGACTGCAGACTTCGAGCTCCTTCCCGACCCCGCGCTGTTCGTCCTTCGCGCCGTGCTCCAGCTCGCGCCGGCGTCGCCCGACGAGATCCGGCGCGCCACGCGGCTCAGCGTCGCTGACGTCACCGAAGCCCTTCGCTACGCGCAGGCGCGCGCCTACGTCGAGGAGGAAGAGGGGCGTTACACCGTCAGCTGGACGTGGCTCCGCGCGCTCACGCTTTTTCTCCAACGCCGACATCTCTTGGTGACGCCATGACAGCTACACGCAAGCTCCTCGGAGGCGCAGCCTTCCTGAGCACGTTCCTCGCGAGCGGGCTCGCCGAGGCCGACGAC
>JBKJQL010000035.1:0-8226 GCA_046594035.1 Gaiellaceae bacterium | reverse complement strand
ACCGAGCGCTGGATGAAGCAATTGCCGCCGCGTACGGGTGGCCGTCAAGCGCCGCGCACGACTCCACGGAGTCGAATCGCTTGCTGCTCGAACTCAATCGCGCAATCGCCGCCGGCGAGATCGAATACCACCCGTTCGACCGCTGACTAGAATCGCTCGTAATGAGCGCCCTCGATCCTTTGACCGACGAGCAGCGGGAGATCCGCGAGCTCGTGCGGACGCTCGCGCGCGAGAAGATCGCGCCGCGTGCCGCCGAGATCGACAAGACCGCGGAGTTCCCGTGGGATGTCGTCGAGCTGTTCCGTGAGAACGAGCTCTTCGGCGTCCTCTACGACGAGGAGTACGGGGGGATCGGCGAGAGCTCGCTGATGACCCTCGTGATGATCGAGGAACTCTCGAAGGTGTGCGCGACCAGCGGCGTGATCATCGCGGTACAGGAGCTCGGGTCGCTCGGGATCAAGCTCGCCGGGACCGATGAGCAGAAGCAGCGCCTCCTGCCGAAGCTCGCGAGCGGCGAGTGGCTCGCTGCCTACGCACTGACCGAGCCGGGGTCGGGATCCGACAGCGCGGCGATGCGCACGACCGCGCGCCGCGAGGGAGAGGAGTACGTCCTGAACGGCGGCAAGCGCTTCATCACGAACGCGGGCGTCGCATCGGTGTATGTCGTCTTCGCGAAGACCGACCCCGAGCAGGGACACGGCGGAATCTCGGCGTTCGTCGTCGAGGCGGACACGCCGGGGTTCGAGGTTGGGCGGATCGAACCGAAGATGGGGATCAAGGGCTCGACGACCGGCGAGATCTTCTTTAACGACGCGCGCATCCCCGCAACCAACTTGCTCGGTGAGGAGGGTGGAGGATTCAAGATCGCGATGCGGATCCTCGACCGCTCGCGGCCCGGGATCGGCGCGCAGGGCCTCGGGCTCGCGCAGGGCGCGACCGATTACGCGGTCGACTACGCGAAGTCGCGCGAGACGATGGGCAAGCCGATCGGCGAGCACCAGCTGATCGCGGCGATGCTCGCCGACATGGAGACGAAGTGCGAAGTCGGGCGCGGGCTGCTCTACAAGGTGGGCCGCATGATCGACGAGGGCGATACCGGCCCGGAGCTGACGAAGCTTTCGGCGATGGCGAAGCTCTACTGCACCGATGTTGCGATGGAGGTCACGACGGATGCGGTGCAGGTACTCGGTGGCTACGGCTACATCCAGGAGTACCCCGTCGAGCGCATGATGCGTGACGCGAAGATCACGCAGATCTACGAGGGAACGAACCAGATCCAACGCCTCGTGATCGCTCGCGAGATGCTGAAGGAGAACAGGGTGTTCCTGCTGGCCGGCGTCGGCTGATGCCGAGAGCGATCAGGGCCCGGCGTGCACTTCGCGTTGCGGCATACAAGCTCATGTGGGTGGGCGCGACGATCGGCCTGCTCGGCTCGACTCTCGTCGAGCTGACACAGCCACACCATTCACGCTGGACCTTCGTCTTCCCGGTCGTCTGGGTGGTGTTGACGTTCGTCGTTGTCCGCGCGGTGCGCAGGACGCGTCGGGAGGCACAGGCGTGATCGATCCGGCTCGCAGCTTCGACCGCACGGCGGTCGAATACGAGCGGACGCGCCCGGGATACCCGGAGGCGTTGCTGGACCTGCTGCCACTCGGCCCCGATGCGAGCGTGCTCGATCTTGGAGCAGGGACCGGCAAGCTGACGCGTCTCTTGACCACCCGCTACGCCCGCGTCGTCGCCGTCGAGCCGCTCGCCCGGATGCGCGCAATCCTCGAGCGGGTCGTCCCGGCTGCGGAGAGCCATCCGGGAACGGCGGAGGCGATCCCACTCCCGGATGGGGCGGTCGACGGTGTGTTTGCGGGGCAAGCGTTCCACTGGTTCGCGAACGACGAAGCGCTCGCGGAGATCGCACGCGTGCTGCGCCCCGGCGGCGTGCTGAGCCTGATCTGGAACGGGCCGGACGAGGAGCGCGCGTCGCCTCTGCCCGAGCCGTACCTTGCCTACCTCGACGAGCTCCGTGCGATCGCTGCGTTCAACGATTCCCCGCCGTGGCAGGACGTGCTCGCGCGCGGGCCGTTCGGCGAGGTCCACGAGAATGCTGTGCCGCACGACCACGTCCTCGACCGCGCTGGTCTGCTTGACAACGCGCGCACCGTCAGCTGGATCGCGAGCCGCCCGGACGACGAGCAGGAGGCGATCAGGGAGCGTCTCGATCAGCTTTTGCCCGATGGGCCGTTCGCGATTCCGAATCTCGCCCACGTCATGTGGGTGGTGCGCGCATGAGTCCCGAGGTCAAGCTCTCGTCGGCCGAACGCGTGCTCTTCCCGGACGATGGGATCACCAAAGGCGACCTTTTCGCGTACTACGACGCCGTTGCCGACACGATCGTCCCGCACCTCGAGAACCGCCCGTTCACGATGAAGCGCTGGCGCGAGGGACTTCCGGGCGGCTCGTTCTTCCAGAAGCAGGCGCCGAAGGGGATCCCGGACTGGATCCCGACGCGCCAGTTCCCCACGTGGCCGCGCGGGGGCAAGGGCGAGTCGCGGCTCGTCGACTTCCCGCTCGTCAACTTACGCGAGGCGGTGCTCTGGATGGTGCAGATGCACTGCATCGACATGAACGCGTGGTACTCGCGCGTCGACAAGCCCGACCGGCCGGACTGGGTGCTCTTCGACCTCGACCCGCCGGAAGAAGAAGGCGCGTACGCGCTGTGCGTGCGCGTCGCTCACTACCTGCACGGCGCACTCGGCGAGCTCGAGCTCGAGTCGTACGTCAAGACGAGCGGCGCGGACGGCATCCACATCCTCGTGCCGATCGTCCGGCGCTCGACCTACGAGGACACCTACGAGTTCGCCGAACTGCTCTCGCGCAAGCTCGAGGCGGAGCATCCCGGCGAGGTGACAACCGAGTGGCTGAAGAAGAAGCGCTCGGGCGTGCTAGTCGACCACCGCCAGAACGGGCACGGCAAGACGATCGCCTCGGCGTACTCGGTCCGGCCGAAGCCCGGCGCGCCCGTGTCGACGCCGCTCCGCTGGGAGGAGGTCACGGAAGAGATCACTCCGCGCGACTTCTCGATGCAGGTCGCGCTCGAACGTGTCGCGAAGCACGGCGACCTCTTCGAACCCGTGTTGCACGGTAAACAGGCCCTCGGTCCCGCACTGAAGCAGCTGCGCCGAGGGGTCTAGACGGTCGGCGCCCGCCGGCGTTCGAGCTGGCGGCCGTCCGGGATGCGGACGTCCCACACGAGCCCGAGCTTCTCGAGACCGCGGATCACCCACCAGGACACGTCGACCTGCCGCCGCAGCAGACCATGGCGCGCGGAGGCAGGGAACGCGTGGTGGTTGTTGTGCCAGCCTTCGCCGAAGACGAGCAGCGCGACGAGCCAGTTGTTGCGCGCTTCGTCGCGTGAGCGGAAGTCCTGGCGGCCGAACATGTGGCAGATCGAGTTCACTGCAAAGGTCGCATGCTGGTACAGGAAGATGCGCAGGAGGCCGCCCCAGACCATCGCCTCGACGCCACGCTCCCAGGTCCCGCCCACGAGGTAGCCGATCCCGAACGGGATCCCGAGGGTCAGGACGACCCAGAGGATGTAGAGACGGTCGATCCACCGGATCATCCGGTCCTCGTAGAGGTCCTTGCCGTAGTCCCGGCCCTGCTCCAGCCCGAGGTTCGTGAACAGCCAGCCGACGTGCGCGTGCACGAACCCGCGCCACGCGCCGAGCGCGCCCTCGCCGTGGCCGTGGGGGGAGTGGGGGTCGCCCGGCTGATCCGAGAGCGCGTGATGCTTGCGGTGGTCGGTCACCCACTGGATCAGCGGGCCTTGCATCGTCATGCAGCCGAGGATCGCGAGCGCAGCTTTCACCGACGGGTGGGCCGTGAACCCGCGGTGGGTGAAGTAGCGATGGAACCCGATCGTCGTGCCGAATGCGCACACCACGTAGAGCGCGACCAGGAGAATGAGGTCGACGGGGTGGAAGGCGACCCCCCAGAGGAGGCCCATCGCCGAGAGGAGCCCGACCGGAGGAACGACGACCGCGACCAGGGTCACGACCTTGCTGATCGTGCTGGTCTCGGTGCGGAGGGTCCCGACCGCTACGGTTTTGTCCAATGTTTGTCTCACTTTGTGCTCAGGGTAGCGCGCTCACCGTCAACCGTTATTCGTCTACCCGCGAATACGGTTCATGAAGATCGCGATTGTCGGCAGCGGCGTCTCCGGCCTCGGAGCGGCGTACCTCCTCGCCCGCGGCCATGAGGTGACCGTTTTCGAGCGTGACACTCGCGCGGGCGGGCATACGCGCACGATCCGCCATGACGGTCGCGCGCTCGACACCGGGTTCCTCGTGCACAACGAGCGGAATTATCCGCTCCTGACCCGGCTCTTCGCCGAGCTCGGCGTGCGGACGCAGGCGTCGGAGATGTCGTTCTCGGTGTCCTGCCCCGATGGGCTCGAGTACTCGGGCAGCAGGCCGTTCGCCCAGAAGCGCCGAGCCGCCGACCCGCGCTTCCTCGGCCTTCTCGGTGAGATCGGCCGCTGGCTGACGACGACGCGCCGCTCGCTGCGGGGGCTCGACGAGACCTGGCCTCTGAGCCGGTATCTGGACGAGCACCGCTTCTCGGAGCGATTCCGCCGGCAGTTTCTCGTCCCGCTGACCGCCGCGCTCTGGTCGACGGCTCCGGGGCGCGCGCTCGAGTTCCCAGCCGCAACGGCGATCCGGTTCTTCGACAATCACGGCATGCTCGGCGTCGGCCGCTTCAACTGGCGCTACGTGACCGGGGGCAGTGACACCTATGTGCGACTGCTCTGCGCGCGTCTCGGCCCGCAGTTGCGCCTTGGCCTCGGTGCCCGTTCGATCCGACGTTCTCCCGACGGTGTCGACGTGACGCTCGACGACGACTCGACGAGCCGCTTCGACGCGGTCGTCATCGCGACGCACGCCGACCAGGCGCTGCGACTGCTCGAGGATCCGACCGACGACGAGCGCCGCGTGCTGGGCGCCTTCTCCTACACGGTGAACGAGGCGATTCTGCATACCGACAGCGCGCAACTGCCCAAGACCGTCGCGGCGCGCGCCTCGTGGAACTACCGCGTCGGTGATGACGGACGGTCGACGGTCACCTACTACCTGAACCGGCTGCAGGCGCTCGCGGACGAGACCGACTACTGCCTGACCCTGAACGGCGACATTCCCGACGAGCACGTGATCGACCGCGGAACCTTCGAGCACCCGCTCTTCACGGTCGAGAGCGTCGCGGCGCAGCGTGAGCTGCCGTCGCTCGCCGGGGTGCGGCGCACCTGGTTCGCAGGTGCGCATCACGGAAACGGCTTCCACGAGGACGGGTTGGCCTCCGGCGTGCGCGCCGCGCAGTCGATCGGAGCCACCTGGTGAGGTCTGCGATCTACGAGGGCACGCTGATGCACGCCCGCCGCACGCCGGTCAAGAACGTCTTCACCTACCCGGTTTCCTACTGGCTCCTCGACCTGGATGAGCTGCCCGAGGTCGAGCGGCGGCTCGCAGTGTTCTCCCACAACGGCCGCAACGTCGTGTCGTTCCGCGACCGTGACCATTTCGCCGGAGGCCCTTCGGCAAAGCAGGCAGTGCTCGATCTCGTCGACGACGACAGTGTCGAGCGCGTGCTCGTGCTGACCCAGCCGCGCGTCCTCGGCTACGTCTTCAATCCCGTCTCGTTCTACTGGTGCTATCGCGGTGACGGATCGCTCGCCTGCATGGTCGCCGAACTGAGCAACACGTTCGGCGAGCGCCTGCCGGAAGTGTTGCGCGGGCCCGGACCGCAGTACGAGCACGACAAGCGCCTCCACGTCTCGCCGTTCTTCGGACTCGACCAGTCCTACGAATGGGCTTTCTCTCAGCCCGGCGACACCGTGTGGTCGCGCATCCACGTCCGCGAGGGGGCAGGCCGACCGCTCACGGCAGTGCTGCACGGCACGCGCAGAGAGTTGACGAACGCGAACGTCGCGCGTTCGCTTGCGCGCTATCCCCTGATGCCGCTGCAAGTCACGGCGCTCATCCACCGGCAGGCCCTTCGGCTCTTGCTGAAGCGTGTGCCGTTCCATCACAAGCCCCCGTTCGTCCCAGGGCGCGGATCGATGAGGACTTGAGCACCGTCGACCGCACGCTCAGGACCGCGCCGGCTGCCCGTGCCTCCTTCCTCGACCGGTTTGCCGTCGCGATGCTCGAACGTGAGTTGGCGCACCTGCAAGGGGGCGCACTCGAAGTCACGCTTCCGGACGGCTCACGCAGGTCGTTCGGCAGCGGCGATCCGGTCGGGCTGACCATCCACGACGGCGCGCTGTTCCGCCGTCTCGCGACGCGCGGCAAGGTCGGTTTCGGCGAGTCGTACACGGTGGACGACTGGGACACCGACGACCTCGTCGGGCTGTTCGAGCTTCTGCTCGCGAACGCGGAGGCTGCGACTGCGCGCAACGGCGTCGTTCGACGCCTGCTCGAGGCGCGTCCGCGGCCGAACCGCCGGAACGGGGTCCTGCGCGCGCGGACGAACATCGCCTATCACTACGACCTCGGGAACGACCTCTTCGAGTTGATGCTCGACGAGACGATGACGTACTCCTGCGCGGTCTTCGAATCGCCGGACGCAACGCTCGGCGATGCGCAGCGCGCGAAACTGCAGCGCGTCTGCGACAAGCTCCAGCTTGGCCCTGACGACCACGTGCTCGAGATCGGCTGCGGGTGGGGCAGCTTCGCATTGCACGCTGCGCGAACGACGGGCTGTCGCGTCACCGGCCTGACGATCTCGGCCGAGCAGGCGAAGCTCGCGCGTGAGCGGATTGCGGCGGCCGGGCTGTCCGACCGCATCGACATCGTCGAGGCTGACTACCGCCAGCACGAGGGGCGTTACACCAAGGTGGCGTCCATCGAAATGCTGGAGGCGATCGGTGAGAAGCAGTTCGGCACGTACTTCGCGACCATCGACAGGATGCTCGCCCCCGGCGGGATCGCCTGCGTGCAGACGATCCTGATCCCCGACGACCGCTGGGACCGCTACCGCAAGTCGCCCGACTGGATCGAGCAATACGTGTTCCCCGGTTGCCTCATCCCGTCACTCACGTCGCTTGCCGTCGCGGCCACCTCGTCGTCGCGGCTCACGATTCTAGAGGTGGACGAGATCGGGCCGCACTACGCGGAGACTCTGCGGCGGTGGCGCGCGAACGTCCATGCGCGGATCGACGAGGTTCGTGCGCTCGGCTACGACCGCCGCTTCGAGCGCACCTGGGACTTCTACCTCGCGTTCTGTGAGGCCGGATTCCGTAAGCGCGCCCTGCGCGACGTGCAGTTGACGCTCACACGTCCGCTGAACGAATCCGTGTCTTACTGACGCAGAGCTCCCAGAGCTGCGCGCGCTCCTGCGCCTCGTCGAGTCGTCGCGTGCTGCGCTTCCGGTGCGTCGGGCGCGCGCGGCGGTCAAGGAAGAACTCGCCGCTCGTTCGCTCGAGGCCGGGTGCCGCAGCGAGCCACGCAATTGTGTCGGCGCCTTGTTCCGGCGTGCGCAGCAGTGGAGAGAGAGCGCGGCTGAACCCCGGCAACGCGTCGCGCAGGCCCTTCGTGTCCGACCAGCCCGGATGCATCGCGTTGATCGCGATGCCGGTATCCCCGAGTCGAGCTGTCCACTCCTCGACAAGCGTCACCTGCGCGCGCTTGGCACGTGAATATGCCTTCACGCCGTCGTAGTCAGCAGCGGTCGGCTGCAGCGCCTCGACGTCCAGGCGCTCCAGGTACATGCCACCCGAGCTGGTGACGATCACTCGCGTGCCCGAGCGCTCGAGCAGCGGGCGGAGCTCGTCGACGAGCAGGAACTGCGAGAGAACGTGCGTGGCGAGCGTCACCTCGTTGCCTTCGCCTGTGAGCGTGAACTCGTGTGTCATCGCGCCCGCGTTCAGAACCAGCACGTCGAGTGTCTCGTGCGTCTCGGTGATCCGGCGTGCAAGGGCACGGGTGTCGCGCATCAGTGACAGATCGGCCAGCTCGGAGCCTGCCGCTCCGGTCTCGGCGCGAGCGCGCTCGGTGCGCTCCGCGTCACGGCCGACGATCGTCACGGCTGCGCCCTGTCGGGTGAGCAGCAGCGCCGTCTCGCGTCCGAGCCCCGATGTTGCTCCGGTGACGACCGCGGAACGGCCGTCCAGGCGAAGGCTCGTCAGCGGCTCCCAGTCGAAGAGGCGCCGGCGTGCCTGGTAGCCCAGCCGGGTGAAGC
>JBKJQL010000321.1:0-7381 GCA_046594035.1 Gaiellaceae bacterium | reverse complement strand
CACGCGCGGCGGGGTCAGGGCCATGCCCGAGGGTATCCCGGCGCGCCCTGAAGCCGTGCGGTTGTGGCCTAGACGCGTTCGCCGACGCGCGCGGACGAGGATGCCTCGGCCGCGCGCTTCAGCGCCTGCAGAGCGCCCGATGTGTCGCCGTCCTCTTCAAGGAGCGCGGCCAGCTTGCGTCCCGCTTCGAGCGCCATCGGCTTGACGTGCGCGCTGAGCAACTCGAGTGCCTGACCGAGCAGCATCTTGGGCCGCTCCCGGTCGCCGGCTGCGAGGAACACGTCGGAGAGAGTGACGTAGGCGTGGCCGCGGTCGCCGGGCGCAACCGCGTCGAGCAGCTCGAGTGTCCGCGCAGCCTTCCGTGCCGCCTCGGAGTGCCGTCCGAGCCCCATCAATGCCCGTGCCTCCTCAAGCGAGAACCGCGCGTCGTCGCGTTCGGTGAGCTCCCGGCCGAAGAGGGTGCGACCGCGGTCCAGCAGGACGAGCGCCTTTTCGGCGTTGCCCGATTCGATCTCGGCATAGGCAAGCAGGTGGTAGGCCATCCCCACGTACGCGTCGTTCTCCGTCCGCTCCAGAATCTCCAGGGCCCGCCGCGCGTACTGGCCGGCAAGACGTGGCTCGCGCCGCATGCCGTGGAGGCGTGACTGAGACCAGAAGACACGCGCCGTCGCGACCGGGTCGCCGGCGCCCTCAGCGAAGCGAATCACGTTCGCAAGCGCGGCCTCTGCCTTGCTGAACTCACCTGCATCGATCTGCGCGTTGGCGAGGAGCACGGTGAACCGCAACTGCTCGACGGGCGCTCCAGCTGCCTCGGCCTCGGCAACCGCCTGCTCGAAGAGTGCGATCGCGGACTCGCGCGATCCCAACATCGCGTGCGCACGGCCGAGCGTGTCGACCAGCCCTGCATCCAAAAGCGTCTTGCGCTCACGGAGCTCGAAGGACTGCTCCAGGAGCTCGATCGCGTCGTTCAGGCGCTCCGAGCGAAAGGCGATCTGCCCGAGCCCGGCCAGCGCGGCGGGACGCGCCGGGTCGCCCTGCTCGAGATGCTCACGGTAGAGCCGCTCTGCTTCCTCGATCTCGCCAAGCCGGAGCGCAACCTCCGCGTCGATCAGCTCGGACGGTTGGACGGCCGCGGCCTCGACGCCGGTCGCGAGCCACTGGCCCGTCACCTCGAGCCGAAGCGCAAGCTGGTTGACCATCTGGAGCGACGGAACGCGAGCGCCCGCCTCAAGACGGGAGATGTAGGCGGCGGTACAGCCGGGGAAGGCGAGCTGGCGCTGCGAGAAGCCGGCGCGCTCACGGGAGGCCTTGAGGCGCACTCCGACTTCCCTGGGCGAATCGATGTGAGTGGTCAATGAGCGGGGCATGCCGCACATAGTAGTTGTCTGATGTCAATCGTGCTGTCAACTGGACTTGTCTTTCCGGCCGGGACTGAGACAATGGACCAGTCGCCCCCGGGGGCTGTCCATCCAATCGGCCCTAAAGGAGACAGCCCTAATGCGCAGGTTCGTACCTCTCGCGGTATCCATCGCTTCGATCGTCAGCGCCTTTTTCGCCGCCGACATCACCTACTGGCCCTAATCGAGCCGGGACGACACGCCGCAGGGCGCGCGCCGGTGGGGCGCGCTCTGCGGCACCTTTCGGGAGAGGCGATGCCTTTCCGGCCACGTCGGGCAACACCTGAAACGACCAGACCCGCTTTGGGGGTCACGCTGCACGATCCGGACGCCGATAGGCCCGTAGTACCGCCGACACCGTGGCCCCCTCTACCCGACTCCACCTGCGGTTCGCCGCTGCGACACTCGCCGTCATCGCGACGGCCGGCGGCGCCCTGCTCTGGTACGTCAAGCACGAGGAGGTCCAGCAGGCCGAGCACAACGTCACGACCCATGCGCGCTACGTCGAGAAGAGCGTCCTCCGCGACGAGCTGAAAGCGTCCGATCTCGCGCGGCCCGTGACCGGGGTGCGGTTGAGTCATCTCGATCGGCTGTTCCGCGACCGAGTCCTCGTCGACGGTGCACTGCGCGTGAAGATCTACCGCCCGAGCGACGGGCTCGTCACCTACTCCGATGTGCACTCGCTCATCGGCACGAAGGCCGACGACCTCGCGAAACAGCGTGAGGTCCTCGGCGGAAAGACGCTCCGTGATGTGTCCTACATCAATCACGAGGGCGGGACCGGCGATAACGTGAAGGCACTCGAGGTGTACGTGCCGCTTCAGTTGCGGGGCGAAGCGAAGCCGACCGGCGTCTTCGAGTTCTATCAGTCGTACGCGCCCGTCGCGTCGGCGATCCGCTCGTTCGTGCTGCCGTTCGCCATCCTGCTGCTGCTCACGGTCATCGCATTGTGGATTACGCTCTTTCCACTCGTGCGGCGAATGGTGCGCGCGGTCGCCCGTGCTCGCACCGAGCGCCACACAGCCGAGATCGCACTCGAGGAGACGTCCGAGCAGCTGCGCCAGTCGCAGAAGATGGACGCGATCGGCCGGCTGGCCGGTGGGGTGGCGCACGACTTCAACAACCTGCTGCTGGCAATCAACGGCTACGCCGAGTTCCTGATCTCGTCGCTCACCGACCCGAGACACAAGCACTACGCGGAGGAGATCCACTCGGCCGGCGAGCGCGCTGCCGCACTCACGCACCAGCTGTTGGCATTCAGCCGCCGCCAGGTGCTGGCGTCGCGCGTCCTCGACCTCAACGACTGCGTGCGCGAGATCGAATCGATGCTTCGCCGGCTGATCGGAGAAGGCGTGCGCGTCGAGCTCGAACTCGAGCCGCACCTGCGACCGATCGAAGCCGATTCCAGCCAGCTGGGACAGGTGCTGCTGAACCTCGCGGTCAATGCACGCGACGCGATGGAGGGACGTGGAACGCTGAAGATCGCGACGCGTAACGACGGAGACGCTGTCGTGCTCGAGGTAGTAGACGACGGTGCCGGGATGGACGACGACACCCGCGCCCGGCTCTTCGAGCCCTTCTTCACCACGAAGGACGTCGGACATGGCACAGGCCTGGGGCTTTCGACCGTCTACGGCATCGTCGCGCAGAGCGGCGGCTCGATCAGCGTTCGCTCGGAGCCCGGCGCCGGCGCGACGTTCACGGTGCGGTTGCCCGTCACAGCGTCCGAGCTCGTGGCGCAGCAGCTTGTCGAGCCAAAGCTCCCTCTGCGGGGGCGCGAGCGAATTCTCGTCGTCGACGACGAGAAAGTCGTGCGCGATCTGCTCGCCCAGATGCTCCGCGAGCAGGGCTACGAAGTGGAAGTCGCCTCCTCCGCACGCGAGGCGCGTGCGCTCGGTGGCACCTGGGACCTCCTGCTGACCGACATCGTGATGCCGGAGACCGACGGGGTGAAGCTGTCGAAGCAAGTCGACGCGCGGCACGTGCTGTTCATCTCGGGGTACGACCAGGACGCGCTCGTCGCAGGTGACGCGGTGTTCCTGCGGAAGCCGTTCAGCCGGGACGAACTGACGCGCACCGTGCGCGCGCTGTTCGACGGCACGCGGGTTGCCGCGGGCTCGTTCGCCGCCTGACCCACGCCGATCGTTCAGGAGACCGTCAGGCGTGCAGTATCGGAATCGCAGCCCTGCTCTATAGGGTTGGGGCAATGCTGGCCCCCGGAATTCCAACCGATCTCGCGACGTTCGCAATCGGCTTCGACCAACGTGACCGCGATCGCGTTCATGCACTCTGGGAACGGATCTTCGACTCGAACCAGTGGTCCGAAGGAGCACTGACAACGGAGTTCGAGAGGGCGTGGGCGGGCTGGAACGGCGTCGACGCGGTGGCATTCAACGGCTGGACCGGGGCGGCACTGGCGGCGCTTGAATGGGCCGGGGTCCGCGGCGAGACGGTTCTGTGCCCGTCGAACACCTTCATGGCGACCCCGCTGACCGCAATCTCGGCCGGCGCCCGCGTCGAGTTCGTCGACTGCAACCGTGACGACCTCTGCATCTCGTTCGAGGACTTCGAGCGAAAGGTGCACGAGCACAAGCCAAAGGCGGCTTTCCTTGTGCACATCGGCGGGCACATCGCGTTCGAGTCCGACCGGATCGCCGCACTCTGCCGAAGCGAGGGGATCGTCCTGATCGAGGACTGCGCACATGCGCACGGAGCCGAATGGAACGAGCGCCGCGCCGGAACGTTCGGGGACGTCGGCGTGTGGTCGTTCGCTCCGACGAAGACGATCTCCACCGGCGAAGGCGGCATGCTCGTCTCGCGGCACGCCGAGGCGCTCGACTACGCGCGCACGTTCCGCAACTACGGCAAGCCCGATTACGCGGTCCACGGGCTGAACTTCCGGCTCAACGAGTTCACGGCGGCGCTCGGGATCGTGCAGGTCGAACGGCTCGACGAGATCGTCGCGTGGAAGAACGAGGTCGCGCGCGCTCACCTCGATGCGCTCCACCCTTCTCGACTCCAACTCCCCGAGGGCATGAGGTCGGGCCTCTACAAGTACGTGGTCTTCGACCCGATCGAGAAATCCACCGGCAAGGTCTACGACGAGCCGTGCCACCGGATCCTCGGTCATCACGTCGACCTGCCGAACACCGACTGGGTTGCCGAGAATCACTGGTGCGTCCCGCTCTACTACCGCCCCGAAGAGTCGTGAAGGTCCTCGTCACCGGTGGCGCGGGGTTCATCGGCTCGCACGTCGTCGACAAGTTGCACGACGCAGGTCACGAACCGCGGATCTTCGACCTCATCCCGTCTCCCTACCATCCCGAGGTCGCAACCGTGCACGGCGATATCTGTGAGCCGTCGACGGTCGAACGGGCGCTCGAGGGGATCGACACGGTGATCCACCTCGCGGCCGTCGCGGACGTCGACCAGGTCGCGAAGAACCCGACCCTCACGGATCGCATCAACACGCGCGGTACCCAGGTACTTCTCGAAGGAGCGCGGAAGACCGGCGTCCACCGCTTCGTCTACGCCAGCACGATCTGGGTCTACGGAGACGCGGCCGGGCCTCAAGCGCTGGACGAGGACACGCCACTCGGACTGCCGAAGCACTTCTATACGGCGACGAAGATTGCGGGCGAGATGTACACAGCGTCGTACGGCGAGCTCTACGACCTCGAGTGGACGATCCTGCGATTCGGGATCCCGTACGGGCCGCGCGCGCGTCCCACCGCCGTCGTGCCGGCGTTCACCGCGAGGGCGCTATCGGGACAAGCGCTAACGATTGCAGGCGACGGCACACAGTCGCGCCGCTTCGTTTACGTCGAGGACCTCGCCGACGGCGTGGTGGCGTCACTCGTCCCGCAAGCGGCGAACCGGATCTACAACCTCGTCGGTCGTGAGAACACGAGCGTGCGTGCGATTGCCCGCGCCGTGCGTGACGTGGTCGGCGACGTGCCGATCGAGCACAGCGAAGGCCGGGCGGGCGACCTGCGCGGCGGCAACATCTCCGGTGAACGGGCTGCGACCGAGCTCGGCTGGGAGCCGCGCACGACCTTCATCGACGGTGTGCGCCGTTACGTGGAGTGGGTCACCGATGCAGCGGCGACACCGAGTGCCGCGACGGCCTCCAGCACCGCCGGCAACGCTGCCGCGGTCCTGCGCCACGATCCGTCCGAGCTGTAGGCATCCGAGTCGTGCAGCAACACGACGTCCCCGGCCCGTAAGCCGCGCGTCGCACGGCGAGCGATCGACTGCGGCGTCGCGCGTCGCTCCCAGTCGCGTCCCCACGTCGACCAGAGGAGCGGCCGCCAGCCGCGGCCGCGCACGTGCGCGAGCGCTCCGGAGCTGAACACCCCGTACGGCGGCCGGTAGAGGGTCGGGACGACACCGGTCGCATCAGCGATCGCGCCGACCGCACGGTCGAGGTCTTCGGCGAGCGCTCGGACGCGCCGGCACAGCAACAGCGTGTGGCGGTGCCCATGCACGCCGACCTCATGGCCCGCGGCGACGATCTCGCGCGCGAGCGCCGGCCGCCGCTCAACCTGCTCACCGACGAGGAAGAACGTCGCGGTTGCGCCCGCACGCGCGAGCTCCGCGAGCACCGCCGGCGTGCCCTCGGTGTGCGGGCCGTCGTCGAAGGTCAGCGCGACACGGTCCTTCGCCTCGATGCGGCGGTCGATCCGGTACGCGGACGCAACGCGCGGCACGAGCGCGGCGGGAGCGGGGAGAAACCAGTCCGCGTTCACGCCACCAAAGCGAGGACGAGCGACGCCGCGGACGGCAGCGCACCGAGCGAGAAGCCTGGCTCAGGCTGTGATGCCAGAGCAGACCGCAGCGCGGAGTCGAGCTCGCGCGGGCCGGCGACGACGTCCGCGATCCCGTACCTGCGAAACGCCGCGTTGTTGACGCGGATGTGCCCGCGCCCCCACCCGTAGGAGATCGCCGGACAGCCACGGATGTAGGCCTCGTGCACCGTCAGTCCGCCGGTGGAGTGGATGAGCGCGTCGGCGGCGGCGAGCCACTCGCTCATCCGTTCCGTGAACCCGACGAGACGTACACGCCCCTGGCCGTCGTAGCGGGCGGAGAGCCGCGCGTACAAATCGACGTTGCGGCCGCAGAGACATGCGACCACCTCGACGTCGTCGAGCCGAAGGGAGGTGTCGATTGCGCTTTCGAGATCACCGACGCCCCAGCCACCGCCCGAAACGAGGACGACCTTGCCTTCCCCCGGCAACCCGAGCGTGACGCGCGCCTCGGCCGGGTCGCACGGACGGGCGAACTCGGGACGCGTCAGGCCGTGAACCGCCTGAACGTCGGTGTCGTCGCCCGCAACCGAGCGCACCTCCTCCTCGGACTCGGGATGGGTGAGCAGGTGCAGGTCGACGCCCGGCGCGGCCCAGTAGTGCAAGGCCGCCAGGTCGGTGATGCCCGCAACGACCGGAATCTCGAGCTTGCCCTGCCGGCGCAGGCCGCCGAGCAACTCGGTGGTCACCGGGAAGACCGACACGATCACGTCAGGCTGTACGCGCTCGACGAGCTCCAGCATCCCGCGCGATCCGAGCACGCGCACCAGCTTCTGCGTCAGGCGGCGCGTCGGGCCAAGCCCAACGCAGAGCCAGAACGTGGCATCCCACAACCACCGAAAGCGGAAGAAGACCACGTTGGCGCCGCGCTCGTTCACGAGGACGAAGGCTTTCCCCATCACCTTCAACCCGTCCTCGGTCACGACCTCGACCCCGGGGCATTCTTCGCGGAGCTGGGCTGCAAGTGTCCGCGCGGGCAAGTCGTGCCCTTCGCCGACACTGGCGGTGAGGATCAGGACGCGTGTCACGCGTCTGAGCTTAGAAGCTCTAACTGAATGCGGTTCGTCGATCCGGCTGTGATCGGCGAGTGCGAGGCAAGGACGCAGGGCGCCCGGGTAGCGGTGTTCTACCGGGGCACCCGAGGACACAGCATCGCGCCGCCGAGCGCGGCCGGGCGAC
>JBKJQL010000316.1:0-14303 GCA_046594035.1 Gaiellaceae bacterium | reverse complement strand
CGCGGACAGCCGGTTGCCCTGCCGGGCCGTGGCCGGGCTGTTCATCATGTGCAGGCCCAGCACGAACGCCGAGGCGCCCGCCAGCCAGGCGAAGAAGGCGATGGTGAAGAGCCACTGATCCGACATGGGTCAGGCCACCTTCGTCGCGTCGGCCTTGGGGGCGACCGGCTTCTTCTTGAACATCTGGAGCATGCGGTCCGTGACGACGAAGCCGCCGACGACGTTCGCCGCGGCGAGCACGACGGCGACGAACCCGACGACGCGGATCAACCCGTCCTGGTGCCCGGAGCCGGCGACGATCAGCGCCGCGACGATCACGATCCCGTGGATCGCGTTCGTGCCCGACATGAGCGGCGTATGCAGCATCGTCGGGACTTTCGAGATCACCTCGATGCCGAGAAAGATCGCGAGCACGAGCACGGTGAGCTCGGCAACCAGTGTGGCGGTGTGGCTCATGCCGTCACCCCGTGCTTGGTCACGCTGGAGCCGGAAATGATCTCGTCGTCCCAGTCGACGACGAGCTCGCCGTCGCGCACGAACAGCCCCACGAGTGCGGCGACGTTGCGCGAGAGCAGCTGGCTCGCATGTGTCGGCATCAGCGACGGCACGTTGATCGTGCCGACGATCGTCACGCCGCTCTCGACGATCTCGCGGCCCGGGTCGGTCAGCTCGCAGTTGCCGCCCGACTCCGCGGCGAGGTCGACGATCACCGAGCCGGGGCGCATCGCCCGCACCGCCTCCGCCGTGATCAGCTTCGGCGCCGGACGTCCGGGGATCGCGGCAGTCGTGATCACTGCGTCGAAGCCGGGGATGCGGGCCTGCAGCTCGACCTGCTGGGCCTCTTGCTGCTCCGGTGTGAGCTCCCGGGCGTACCCGCCCTCGGTCTCTTCGCCGCTCACGCCGACGTCCAGGAACGTTGCGCCGAGCGACTCCACCTGCTCACGCACCGCAGGGCGCACGTCGAACGCGGAGACGACCGAGCCGAGCCGGCGTGCAGTTGCGATCGCCTGGAGTCCCGCGACGCCCGCGCCGAGCACGAGCACCTTCGCGGGAGGGATCGTCCCGGCCGCCGTCATCAGCATCGGGAAGAACCGGGGCAGCCGGTCGGCTGCGATCAGCGTCCCCTTGTAACCGGCCACCGTCGCCTGCGACGAGAGCGCGTCCATCGGCTGCGCGCGGGTGATGCGCGGGATCGACTCGAGCGCGAAGGCATGTACGCCTGCGGCGGCGAGACGCTCGATGCCCGCGGTGTCGGTGAGTGGCTGGAGGAACCCGAGCAAGACCTGACCGCTGCGCAGGCGAGACGTCTCGTCGGCGGTGGGCGTTGCAACCTTTGCCACGACATCGGCGCTCCAGGGATCACCGAGCTGCGCACCCGCCTCCGTGTACGCAGCGTCCAGAAATCCCGCAGCCTCGCCTGCACCGGCTTCGACGATCACGTCGACGCCGCCGCCCAGCCGCGCGACAGTCTCCGGGATGAGCGCCACGCGCTGCTCGCCGGGCGTCGTCTCCTTTGGAATGCCTAGGCGCATACGCGGGCGACGCTATCGGATCCGGCCGTGCCTACACTGCGCCGGTGACCGACCTGCTGCTTTCGCACGGACTGTTTCTGCTCTTCGTGTTGATCGCGATGGAGTCCGCAGGCGTTCCGTTGCCGGGCGAGACCGCGCTGATCGCGGCCGCGATCCTCGCCGAGCGCGGTCACTACTCGATCATCTGGGTGATCGTGGTGGCTGCTGCTGCGGCGATCGTCGGCGACAACCTCGGCTACTGGCTCGGGCGCAAGGGTGGTCGGAAGCTGCTCGAGCGCTGGGGGCCGATCCGCCGCTACGCCGAGAAAGCGCTGCCGCCCGGGGAGCGCTTCTTCCGGAAGCACGGGGGCAAGACCGTCTTCCTCGGCCGCTTCGTCGCGGTGCTCCGCGTGACCTCTGCGTGGCTCGCCGGGATCACGCACATGCCGTGGTGGAAGTTCCTTGTCTGGAACGCCTCCGGGGGCATCATCTGGGCGACCGGGGTCGGCCTGCTGGCCTACTACTTCGGGAAAGGGGTCGCGGATGCGCTGAGCCGCTACGGCTTCGGCGGCGCTGCGGTCCTGATCGTCCTCGCAGGGTTCGTCCTGCTCGGGATGCGCTGGTGGCACAAGCGCATGGAGCGTCGGACGGAAACCGACTAGCCACGCAGGACGAAGAGCAGGCGGGGGACAAAGGGATCGGACGCTGGAGGCGGAACCAAGTGAAGCCGATGGGGACGGCCATGAAGCTCACGCAGACTCTCGTCCTGCGCGACCCGGACAACGCAGGCCACGCGGCCCGCGTCACCGAGCTCGCGCTACGGATTGCCGACGCCGTCGGTGCCGAACCGCATCGGATTCGCGCGATCAAGGCGGGCGGGCCGCTGCACGACATTGGCAAGCTCGAGCTCGACCGCGCGATCCTCGACAAGCCCGGCGCCCTCGAGCCGGAGGAGATCGAGGAGATCCAAACCCATCCCGAGCTCGGGGCGCGCATGCTCGACGGCATTCGCTCCCTGCGCGCCGCGCTCGACTGCGTGCTCCACCATCACGAGCGCTGGGACGGCACCGGCTATCCGTACGGGTTGGGCGGCGAGCGGATTCCACTCGAGGCACGCATCCTCGCGGTCGCCGACGCGTATGACGCCATGACATCGCACCGCCCCTACCGCGACCCTCGGACCCACGAAGAGGCGCTGGCGGAGGTCGAGCGCTGCGCAGGGTCGCAGTTCGACCCGCAGGTCGCGCGCGCGTTCCTGACCCTCGCGTAGCGAGGCGTTGGCCTTTAGAAGCTCTAACCAAATGAGGGTTATGTCGCCCGGCCGCGCTCGGCGGCGCGATGCTGTGTCCTCGGTTGCCCCGGTAGAACACCGCTACCGGGGCGCCCTGCGTCCTTGCCTCGCACTCGCCGATCACACCCGGATCGACGAGCCGCATTCAGTTAGAGCTTCTTTAGAGGCTCGACCAGACCTCGAGCTTCGTCTTCGTGCGGCGGATCACCTCGTCGGTGTACTCCGTCGTCGACGAGTGCCCGCCGAGATCGGCCGTCTTGACGCCCTGCGCGACCGCTTCGAGCGCCGCCTCGCGGATCGCGCGGCCGGCGGTCTGACCTTCGTCGGTCTGCGAGAGGAGCGCCGCGACGGCCAGGATCATCGCCATCGGGTTCGCGACGTTCTTGCCTTCGAGCGACGGCGCGGTGCCATGCGCGGCCTCTGCCATCAGAGCGGTCGGCTCGAAGTCGTCGCCCTCGAAGGCGACAAGCATCGACTCGGAGCCGGCGATCGAGCCGAAGAGCGGCAGGACGAGGTCGGAGAGGATGTCGCCGTCGCGGTTCAGGGCCGGAATCACGAGCGGGTCGCCCGTCGAGGAGATGAGCAGCGCGAACGTGGCGTCGATCAGCTGAGGCTCGTACGGAACGGCTGGATGCCGTTTCGCGGCCGCGTCCATCTCTTCCTTGAGCATCCCCTCGTAGGTGGGCGAGACCGTGTACTTCGGCCCGCCGAAGACCTTCGCGCCCAGGCGCTCCGCCTCGCGGAAGGCGAACTCCGCCACCGCGCGGCAGACGGTCCGCTCGATCCGCTCCGTGCGAAAAGCCACCTCCGAGTCGCCTTCGCCCTCGCGCCACTCTTTCGCGCCGTAGGCGTCACCCACGGCCATCCGCACGACGGAGATCGGTGCATGGACGCCACCGACAGGCGTGACGCCGGGGATCCGCCTACCGGTGCGGACGATCACCTTGCCGCCGATCTCCTCGCGGAGGATCCGGTTCGGCGAGCCGACGCCGTCGCGCGTCTCGGGCGTGACGGTCGCGGCCTTCAGGCCGAGGCCGTGCTCCCGGATCGCCCTCGCGGCCTCGTGGACGACCTCGTTCTTGGTCGCGCTCCGTTTCCCGAGTGACAGGTCGTAGCGGGGGAGCGAGACCTCGAGCCCGACCACGTCCGGGGTGAGCAGGCGGAGCGACTCCTCGAGCAGTTCCTGCCCGGTCTGGTCTCCTTCGAGGACGACGATCGTTTTAAGCTTCATCGGCGGCGAAGATTAGCGATGGCCCCTGGATGGAACCGGGATGGCCATGGCGAAGCGCATTGGCTGGCGTCGCGAGGGGTCGAAGACGCGTTTTCGCTACGTCGACGCCGACGGGCGCAAGATCACCGACGAGGACAAGCTCGCGCGCATCCGCGCGCTCGCGATTCCGCCTGCGTGGAGGGACGTGTGGATCGCGCCGAGTGTCCGGACGAAGCTTTAGGCGACGGGGATCGACGCTGCGGGGCGCAAGCAGTACCTCTACCACCCGGAGTACCGGGCGCGGCAGGAGCAGGCGAAGTACGACAAGTTGATCCGCTTCGCGGAGAAACTGCCGCAGCTCCGGGAGGTGATGAGCGAGCACATGGCCCTCGAGGAAATGCCCGAGGAGAAGGTCGCCGCCGTGGCGGTCCGACTGATCAACATCGGCTGGTTCCGTGTGGGGAGCGATCGCTACGCGAAGACCTCACGGACGTTCGGGATCACGACGCTGCGCAAGTCCCACGTGTCCGTCCGTGGGTCGCGGATTTCGTTTCGCTTCCGCGGCAAGCACAGCATCATGATCCACAGCGCGATTGTGGATCCGGAGCTCGCCGCGGCGATGAAGGCACTGATCGCCCAGCGCGGCGCACGCCTATTCAAGTTCGACGTCGAAGGCAAGTACTGCAACCTCGACCAGCGCCGGCTCAACGCCTACATCCGAACCCATCTCGGTGAGGAGTTCACCGCGAAGGACTTCCGGACGTGGGGCGGGACGCTGACGGCGGCGATCGAGTTCGCGCAGAAAAAGCCGCCGGAGACCGAGGCCGAGGGCAAGCGCCGGATCGCCGACGCGATGCGCAAAGTCGCAGCGAAGCTGGGGAACACGCCCGCAGTTGCGCGCTCGTCCTACGTCAGCCCGGCGGTTGTCGAGCAGTATCTCGACGGGAGAACGATCGAGGATTTCCGGCCCCGGAATCTGCGCGTGGTTGGCGCCAGAGATGCCGGTCTGGACCTTGAAGAGCTCGCGACGCTGAGCCTCCTCCGTTCGTGGCGCATTCGCTCTGCACGCGCTGCCGCGTAAACTGCGATCGGAAATCCAGGTCGAGGAGGCAAAAAAGTGGCGCGGAAAACCATTCTCGTTTGCGACAGCTGCGGCAAAGAGGTCGACGAGTCGGAAGGCGCAACCCTTCGCGTCACCTTTTCGGATGCGCGGCGCGGCTCGAAGGCAGCGGATCTCTGCGACGAGTGCGCCGGCAAGCTGCCGGGCCGCGCGGTCGCCCGCCGCGGCCGCCGGCCGAAGGCCGCACCAGCCGCGGCCGCATCCGCGTAGCGGACAAACCAGCACAGAGCGGAAAAGCCGTAGAGGCCCGCCAGGGACCCGTCCTGAGGCCGCTCTACGATGGGAAGGTGGGACTCTCCCTCCTCGCAGGGCCTGCAAACGCGGGCAAAGTGGCGCTCCTGCTGGAGCGCTATCTGGCGCGCCTGGACGACGAACCGACGCTGATCGTGCCCAACGCATCGGACGTCGATCGCGTCGAGCGCGACCTGCTCGCGCGCTCCGGTTGTCTCTTCAGCGGCACGATCGGCACGTTCGACGACCTGTTCGGGCGGCTGATCCGGAGCGACCCCGAGCAGCGTCCGGTGGCAACGGACGCCCAGCGCGCGCTGATCGTCCGTCGCGCCCTCAGTGGGGCGTCTCTGAACGGCCTTTCGCGCTCGGCGCGCACCGGCGGTTTCGCCGACACACTGCTCTCCACGCTCGGCGAGCTCGAGCAAGGGATGCTCGACCCCGGCGATCTCAGCGGCGACCTCGCGCAGCTCTACGCGGGCTATCGCGCCGAACTCGACCGGCTGAAGCTCTGGGATCGTGATCTGCTGCGCCGCCGCGCCGCGGAGCGGCTGCAGTCCGATCTCGACGCCTGGCACGGCGAGCCCGTGTTCGCGTACGGCTTCGAGGATCTGACCGGCGCCGAGTGGTCGCTGCTCAGCGCGCTCGCCGGACGCACAGAGGTCGAAGTGTCGCTGCCCTACGAACCGGGCCGCGTCGCGTTCGCGTCTCTCGGGCGGACGGCTGAGGATCTCTCGGCGCTCGCTGACGGCCGCATCGAGGAGCTCGGCCCGCGTGGGTCCGAGTACGCGCATCCGGCGCTCGCATACCTGGAGCGCGCGCTGTTCGAGGAGTCGCCGCCTCCGCCGCCGGAGATCGGTGACGGCATTCGCTTCTTCGAAGGGGCCGGCGTGCGTGGCACGCTCGAGCTCATCGGTGAAGAGCTGATCGCGCTGATCCGAAGCGGCATCCCACCGGAGCAGATCGCACTCGTCGCACCGTCCGTCGAGTCGTGGCGTGCGCCGCTCGAGACCGTGCTCGGCGGGCTCGAAGTTCCGTACGCGGTCGAGTCGCGTGTGCGCCTCGCGGGAACCCCGTTCGGGCACGCGCTTCTGCACTTCCTGCGCTACGCGTGGCTCGACGGCACGCGCGGCGACCTCTTTGCGTTCCTGCGCTCGCCGTACTCGGGCCTGGCGCGCTCGTCGGTCGACTACGTCGAGGGCAGGCTCCGCGGACGCGCGATTCACACACCGGACCGGGTGGAGGAGGAGACGGAGAAGCTGCGCGAGTCGCCGATCCCCGCCCTCGCTGAGCTCCGCGCTGCAGTGAGTCCGACGGTGGGCGTCCGGGCGCTGATTCGCTCGATGTTGCGCTGCGCGTACGGCACGGAAGCGCCGCCCGCCGGAGAGACGTCCAGGCTCGACCTGCGCGCCTACGACGCGGCGCTTCGCCTGCTCGACGAGCTCGAGGCGTTCAGCGGGCTCGGCGAGGAGGTGACGGCCGAGGACGTTGTGTCTGCGCTCGAACGCGCAGAGGTGCGCTCGACGACCGGTGAGCAGGGGCGCGTCGCTGTCGTCGACCTGCTCCGCGCACGGACGCGACGGTATGAGGTCGTCTTCGTGCTCGGGCTCGAGGAAGGCTCGCTGCCCCGGCGCACGCGGACCTCGCCGTTCCTCGACGACGACACGCGCCGCGAGCTCGGTGCGCGCCTCGAGCGTCCCGACCAGGTGAGCCGCGACCGCTACCTCTTCTACACCGCGTGCACGCGCGCCACGCGGCGGCTCTACCTCGTCCGTGAAGCGGCGACCGACGACGGCGCGCCGCGCGAGCCGAGCCCCTTCTGGGAAGAGGTCGCAACGGTCTTCGACGAGGACGATGTGGCACGCGCGACGCAACGACGCGCGCTGTCCTCTTTGACCTGGAAGCTGGAGGCGGCGCCCTCGGAGCGCGAGCGGCTGCGCGCGCTCGCGCTGCTCGCAGTCAGTGACCCTGAGGGGGCGCGTGCGCTCGCGGACGCGAACGACTGGCAGCGCCGGTTGACGCGCGCGCGTAATGCACTTCAGCGTCAGACGCGGCTGACGAGCCCGGTGCTGCTCGACTGGTTCGGCAACAAGACGACGTTCGGCGTGACGGAGCTCGAGCGCTTCGCCGACTGTTCCTCCGCGTGGCTCTTCGAGCGCATCATCTCGCCGAAGACGATCGACGCCGAGGCGGACGCGATGCTGCGCGGATCGGTCGCGCACAGCGCACTGCACAAGTTCTACGCCGGGCTGCCGAAGGAAGTCGGTCACGACCGCGTCACGCCGGAGAATCTCGAGCGCGCGCGTGGGTTCCTGCGCCAGTGTCTCGACGACGCAATGCGGGGCGGTGTCCGGCTCGAGCTGACCGACCTCCAGGAAGCGGAGCTCGACCAGAGCCTGTGGAGCGATCTTCAGGGTTTCCTCGAAGACGAGGCCTCCTCACCGATCGAGTTCCTGCCGCGCCGGTTCGAGGTCGGCTTCGGCTCCGACCGCTCCGCGCCCGAGTTGCAGCGCGGGCTGCACCTCGGCGACGACCTCTACCTCAGCGGCAAGATCGACCGGATCGACGTCGATCCGTACAGCGCGCGCGGGATCGTGCAGGACTACAAGTCCGGGCGCACCGTGCATTCGGCGAAGCAGATCGACGACGACCTGAAGCTGCAGATCCCGCTCTACATGCTCGTGCTGCGTGACCTCGTCGGGATCGAACCACTCGGCGGCGTCTATCGCGCACTCGCGGGCGCACGCATGACGCGCGGGCTCCTGCACGCGGAGGCGACCGATGACCTGCCGGGCTTCCAGAAGAACGACTACCTGCCGAATGACGAGTTCTGGGCGCTCGTGGAGACATCGCGCGAGCGCGGCCGCGGGTACGCACAACGGATTCGCTCGGGCGATGTGACGCACGACCCGAAGGGCGGTACCTGCCCGACCTGGTGCGACCTCTGGACGATGTGCCGGGTGCCGAGACCTTGACGGCTCCGTTGAACCAGCAGCAGACCAAAGCCGTCGAGGCGACGGGCGAAATCTTCGTCTCGGCCGGCGCGGGGACCGGCAAGACGAGCGTGCTCGTCGAGCGGTTCGTGCGCGCGGTGTGCGAACAGGGGCTCGACGTCGAGTCGGTGCTCGTCATCACCTACACGCGCAAGGCGGCGGGCGAGCTCCGTGCGCGGATCCGCGCGGCGCTGCACAGCCGGGGCCGGCCCGACCTCGCGCGCAAGCTCGACGGTGCGTGGATCTCGACGATCCACGGGTTCTGCTCGCGCCTTCTGCGCACGCATCCGTTCGCAGTCGGCATCGACCCGCGCTTCCGCGAGCTGGATGACGAGCACGGCGCGGTGATTCGCGGGGAATCCTTCGAGCGAGCGCTGACCGCGTTCTGCGCTTCGCGCGACCCGGAATGCCTTCGGCTGCTCGCGACCTACAGCGCGCAGGGTCTGCGGCGGATGCTCACCGGCGTCTACGAGACGCTGCGCTCAGCCGGCCGCGACCTGACGCTGGAGCTCGGTCAACAGGCGAGCATCGCCGACCGGCTCGCCGACCTGAAGGCTGCTGCGCAGGCGCTCGCCGCCGACCCGGGTGTGACCGAGAAGCAGCTTTTTTCCGCAAATGCGGCGCTGACGCTGGGCTCCAACCCGGAACAGATGCTCGACCTCGCCCACGTGCTCCCGGCCACCGGTGACCGGGCAGCCGCCTTCCGTGACGCGCGCGATCGCCTCGAGCAGGCGGCGTTCGACGAGCTCGCCGAGCGCGACAAGGATCTCCTGCAGGAGCTGCTCGACTTGTTCGCTGCCGAGTACGCCGCGGCGAAACAGCGCGAGTCGGCGCTCGACTTCGAGGACCTGCAGCTTCTGGCGCGGGACCTGCTGCGCGACGACGAGCGCGTGCGCGAGACCGAGCAGCTGCGCTTCCGGGCGCTGATGGTCGACGAGTTCCAGGACACCAACAGACTCCAATGCGACATCGTCGACCTCTTGACTCCCTGGCCGGTGTCGGCTGAGCCTCCACCTGACGCCGCTGACGGCACGTCGCCTTACGGGGCCGTGCGGAGCACTGTCCCCTCCGGCGCCGCACTGTCAGCGGCGCCCCAGGAAGCCAAGTCCGCCAAGAACGTCTTCTTCGTCGGTGACGAATTCCAGTCGATCTATGGCTTCCGCCACGCCGACGTCGCGGTGTTCCGCGAACGGCGTGAGCGTGCGGACCAGAACTTGCCACTGACGTTCAACTACCGCTCGCGGCCTGAGGTGCTGGCCGCGGTCAACCACCTGTTCGGCGAGGAGTTCGGGGAGGACTACCAGGAGCTCGCCGCGTCCGGCGCGTTCACGGATCCGGTCTTCGGTCATCCGGTGGAGCTGCTCGTCAGCGACAAGCGCAGCTATCGCGAGGCCGATGCGAACTGGCGCGAAGGGGAGGCGCAGGCAATCGCGCGCCGCGTGCGCAAGCTCGTCGACACCGGCGCCGCGGCGCCCGGCGAGATCGTGCTCCTCTTCGCGGCGGGCACCGACGCGGAGCGGTACGAGGCGGCGCTCCGCGTCGCCGGGCTCCCGACCTACCGCGCGACGGGCCGCGGGTATTTCGGCCAGCAGCAGGTTGTCGACCTCCTCCGCTACCTCCGGCTGCTGCACAACCGCTACGACGATGAGGCGCTCGTCTCCGTGCTCGCCTCCCCGTTCGTAGGGCTTTCGAACGACGCACTCGTCCTGATCCGCCGTCACGCCGGCAAGCGTCCGCTGTACACCGGGATCGAACGCTCGCTGCCCGACGCGCTCTCCGACACGGACGAGCGGCTCGTGCGCGCGTTCAAGCAGCGATATGAGCGTCTCGCGGCGGCATCGGTACGCCAGTCGCTTGAACGTCTGTGCGAGGAGGTCGTCTCGGCACACGACTACGACCTCGCGGTACTCGCACAATGGGACGGCAAGCGCCGTTACGCGAACCTGCGCAAGCTGATGCGGCTTGCGCGTTCCTACGAGGAGCTGCGCGGCCCCGACATCGACGGCTTCGTCAAGTTCATCCGCGACCAGGAAGCGGTCGGCGCGTCGCAGCTCGAGGCGGTTTCCGAAGAGGAGGGTGCGGACGCGGTCCGGCTGCTGACGATCCACGCGGCGAAGGGGCTCGAGTTCAAGGTCGTGATCGTTGCCGACGCAGGCCGCGACACGATCGGGGCGCCGTCGGCGGACGAGATCCTGGTGCGCCCCGACGGCAGCTTCGGATTCCGGGTGATCGATCCGAAGTCGGGCAAGAAGCGCGGCGTCTTCAGCTACGAGGAGGTCCGCGCCGCCGAGAAAGAGGAGGACAAGGCGGAGCGCCTGCGCCTCTACTACGTCGCGATGACCCGTGCGGTCGACCGCCTGATCGTCTCGGGCGCGATCGACCCGGAGCGCTCGCAGGATCGCGAGACGCCGATCGGCTGGGTGCTCGGGCGGCTCGGCGCCGAGAGCGAGATCGAGAACGTGTCGAACGAGCCCGTGGAGCTCGAGCGCGGCCCTGCGCGCTTCCTGCTCACCGTCGACCGCTGGGCGCCGCCCGTCGTTGCACCTGAGCCGGAGCTGATCATCACGGAGGCCGGGCAGCTCGAGCTGTTCGCGGAGCTGCCCACCGAAGCGGCCCCGCGCGGCTATCGCCTGCCGGAGCTCCTGCCGCTGCCGGCGCCGCCTCTGCACAAGGTCAAGCGCCTTTCCTACTCCGCGCTCGCGTTGTTCGAGCGCTGCTCGTACCGCTACTACGTCGAGCGCGTCGCGGGGCTACGCGAGGAGCGGGGCACCGTGCCGGGCGCGCACGGCCTCAAGGCAACGGAGGTCGGTGACGCGGTCCACCGCCTGCTCGAGGTCGTCGACCTCTCCGCTCCTGCGATGCCGGATGTCGAGATCGTCCGCGGCTGGTATCCGGCCGTCACCGACGAGGAGGTCGCGCGGATCAGCGCGTTCGTCGCGGCGTATTGCGAATCGGAGCTTGCGGCGCGCATCGCGACGATGACCGGTGTCGAGCCGGAGCGGCCGTTCGCGTTCGAGCACGACGGTGTGTTGCTGCGCGGTCGGCTCGACGTGCTCTGGCGCGAGGGCACGCGCGCGCTCGTGCTCGACTACAAGACGAACACGCTTGCCGAAGGAACGCCCGAAGAGATCATCGAGGCCGATTACCGGCTGCAGCGTCTGGTCTACGCGCTCGCCTGTTTCCGCGCAGGAGCCGAAGAGGTCGACGTCGTCTATCACTTCCTCGAGCGGTCGGATGCCGTCGTGACGACGTCTTTTGACCGCCTCGAACTGCCCGCGCTCGAGTCCGAACTCTCCGTTGCGATCGCGCAGATCAATGCGGGCGAGTTCGTGCCGCGGCCGAGCGAGTTCAACTGCTCGGGCTGCCCGGCACTCGACCTCGTGTGCGCAGGACCGCGGCTCGGCGGCGGCGCGTGGCCGCCGCCGAGCACCCCCGTCGCAGTCGCTTAACGAGTACGGTCGGAGAGTGGCCCGCAGCTATCTCGCCGAGGCGCGGCGCAAGAGGGTGGTTCCCAAGAAGGAACGGATCCGGCCGATCATCGACCGGCTCGAGGCCGAGCACGCCGACGCGCAGATCGCGCTGACGTTCAACAATCCGCTCGAACTCCTGATCTCGGTCATGCTCTCCGCTCAGACGACGGACGTGAACGTGAACCGGGTCACGGAGAAGTTGTTCGTCAAGTACACGCGGCCGGAGGACTACCTGGCCGTTCCCGTCGCCGAGCTCGAGCGCGACATCTTCGCGACAGGCTTCTACCGCCAGAAGACCAAGTCGCTGCGCGGTGCGATGCAGCGCATCATCCAGCTGCACGGTGGGGAGGTGCCCGAGGACTTCGACGAACTGCTGAAGCTGCCGGGCGTCGCGCGCAAGACGGCGAACGTCGTCTCCGCCGAGCGAGGGAACGCACAGGGGATCGTGGTCGACACGCATGTCCGCCGGCTCTCACAGCGGCTCGGGCTGACGAAGCAGGAGGACCCCGTGAAGATCGAGCGCGACCTCGTGCGGCTCGTCCCGCGCGACGACTGGGCGCGCTTCCCGCATCTGCTGATCTGGCATGGCCGTCGCATCTGCGACGCGCGCAAGCCGCTCTGTGAGGAGTGCCCGCTCGCGCTCGATCTGTGTCCCGCAAGTCGCGTCTGATTCGACACAGACACGTGACACGGCTTCCCGTACGGTCGACGCATGCGCAGCGTCGACCTCGCGCTCTACGCGGACGTGCTCGCCGGAGAGGCGGCTTCGCTCGCCGCGCGCATCGAGCGCGAGCGCGGCAAGCAGCGGCAGGCGTCGATCGAGCGCGAGGCGCGTGCGGGACTGGCCCCGTTCGCGGTCGAGCGCCTCGAAGAGCTCGGGCTGCTGGCGACCCGCGGCGATCCGGCGGCGGTCGCGGAGCTCGAGGAGGCACTCGACGCGGTCGAGGTGCTGCAGGCGTGGGTCGAGGGCGCGCTTACCCGCGCAGCGGCGTGAGCGCGACGAGCAGTCCGCCGTCGTCGTCGTAGGCGGGAAAGACGTCGGCGATCACGCCTTTGGCGTGGCCCGCGCGCGTCGTGATCGACAGGTGCTCGTTGAGCCGCCGCACGCCCCATTCGCGCGCGAGCTCGACCGGCTTCGTGTCGGAGAACTTGAGTGCCTCGACGAGATCCCGTCCCATCAGATCGGCCTCGGGGAAGCCCGTGAGCTCGAAGACGCCGCGACCGATCGCGAGCACGCGACGGTCCTTGTCGGTGACGACCATCCCGGTGTCGGGCGCCGGGTAGTAATCGTCGAGCAGTTCGAACAGAAAGCCGAATCCGCAGTGGCGGCACGCCGGGGCCTGCGTCGAGAAGCCCTCGCGCGCGTCGATGTCGAGCGAGCGCTCCTTGCACCTCGGACAGATGTAGTACGGCACGCGGCCAGAGTAGCCAGGAGGCTCCCGGCTACAGCCACTTCTTCCAGCGGAAGAAAACGACCTGGGCGATCGTCGTGGCGATGATCCAGCCCCACGACCACCAGTAGCCCCAGACCCAGTGCAGTTCCGGGATGTTCACGAAATTTTGGCCGTAAAGGCCGACGATGAACGTGGGCAGGAGCAAGATCGACGCGATCATCGTCAGCCGCTTCATCACCTCGTTCTGGTCGACCGAGATCTTGCCCTGCAGATAGTCGCGAACGCTTGCGAGCGCGTCGCGCGACGACTCCAGCGCCTCGGTCGCGCGCATGAACTTGTCGTAGGCATCGCCGAACGCGATCTCGATCTCGCGCGAGAAGAGCTCCCCCTGTTCCAACTCGATCCGATCGTCGACGATCTTGCGCACTGCGTCGCGGGTCGGCGCGAGCGTGCGGCGTATCCCGCGTACGTCCTCCCGTAGCTCGCGCAAACGGTGACCGACCTCTGGGGCCGGCTTCAGTGGCACGAGATCCTCGAGCTCGTCGATCTCGTCGTCCAGGGCGTCGATGAGGTCGAGGTAGCGCTCTGCGATGTCGTTGACCAGGTGATAGAGGAACATGCCGATCCCGTCGCCCGGGCGGCACGCTTCTTTGGCGATCTTCGGGTCGAACGGCTTCTCATTCGGCGGTGTCTTCGACACCGTGACGAGCACCTCGGTGGTCGCAACGAAGTCGACTTCCTCGTAGTAGAGACGATCCTCGTCGGCGACCTCGACCGGGACGAGAAACACGCCGAGGACGTAGTCGTCGTGCGACTCGATGCGCGGGCGCGGCTCATCGTCATGGACGTGTGCGGCGAGCAGCGCACGCAACGCAGTGGGATGGATCGTCTCCGGAAGGTGCTGGCGCAGCTCCTCCTCGGAGGGGTCGATCAGGTCGATCCACTGCGGGCGTTCGGCCACTAGATGGCTGATGCCACATGGCGTGGGTCTGGGGGCGGATCCAGACCAAGCAGGACGGTCGAATCGCCCGCAGGGCAGCCGGTACGGCTGTTCAAGGGTGAGGCGGGTGTCATGCGCCGCGTCTG
>JBKJQL010000228.1:0-8999 GCA_046594035.1 Gaiellaceae bacterium | reverse complement strand
GGTACCTACGACACCCGCATCACGCCCGTCAATGCCAACGCGGGCGCGTACGCGACGCAGAACGTGACCACGACGCCGGCGAACGACTGGCCGCAGTGGCGCGAGACCCCGTATTACGACGACCCGTCAGGCGATGCCGCCGGCTCGAGCATGACCGACACCCGCCGGGTGTACATCACCAACGACGCCAACTACATCTACGTCCGCGTCGACAACGCCTCCGGCGCCTTCTCCGCCTACAACACGACGCCGAAGTTCGCGCTTCTCGTGTACGGCCAGGACTTCAACCACTCCGGGGTATTGACGTCGCGGTCGGTTGGAATGAACGGCGGGACGCTCGATCATCCGATGAACTACGTGGCGGGCCGCTGGAGTGACAGCGCGAACTTCTCGCACTTCAACGCTGGCACGAGCGGTTGGAATTTCGACACCAGCTACGGTTCGATTGCACCTCAGTGGGACACGGCCACGGGCCGGATCGAGGCGAAGATCCCGATCTCGGCGCTCGCGAGTGGGGGCTCGGCCGCGACCGGCTCGTGGTCATACCTTGACGTTGGTCTTGTCTACCAAAACCCGAGCACCGGCACGTGGACGGACGACGACTTCGCGGGAGTCCACTATCAGCTGATGAGCTCGACGGCTGGTTGGATCTATGGCAATACGCTCGGCCATGAGATCCTCGGCCTGACAACAGACAAGTCGCGGTACTCGACGAGCGACACCGTCACTGTGAAGGCGAATCTGCTGAACCCGCAGGCAGTTGCCGCCAGCGGCGAGACGCTGACGCTCCACTACACGCACCTCGGCGCGACGGTTGGTACCGACCAGACCACCTCGGTCTCGTTGGCGGCAGGGCAGGCAAACAACTACAGCTTCTCGTGGACGCCACCGAACACGAACTACCAGGGCTACCTGGTGCAGGCGACGCTCGCCGATTCCACGGGGCACGTGCTCGACACGGCGCAAACGGCGATCGACGTCTCTTCCGACTGGCTGAAGTTCCCGCGCTACGGCTTCGTCACGAACTTCGGAGACAACTATCTCCAGAAGCTGACCGGTGATCGTCTCAACCTCTACCACCTTGACGGCGTCCAGTTCTATGACTGGGAGTACAAGCATCACGTGCCGCTCGCGGGAACGGTGGCGAGCCCGTCAGCAAGCTGGAACAACATCGACAACATCACCAACTATCGCCATTCGGTGCAAGATCTGATCACGCAGGTTCACGGTCACGCGATGTCGGCGATGAACTACAACCTGATCTACGGTGCGTGGGCCGGTTACGGCTCTGACTCGAGCGGCGTCGACTATCACTGGGGCTTGTGGTGGAACAACAACTGCACAAACCAGGGCAACTTCTCGCTGCCGGCAAGCTTCGCAACGCCGAACATCTACTTCTTCAACACCGGAGACACCGCCTGGCAGTCGTACATCAACGGGCGTGAGAGCGACGTCTTCTCGGCCTACGCCTTCGACGGATGGCACATGGACCAACTCGGCTCGCTCGTAGGCAACCCGACCTACACCTGCGCCGGGGCGTCGGTGACGCCGAAGAACACCTTCAGTAGCTTCATCACGAACGCAAAGACCGCACTGAACAAGACGATCATTTGGAATGCGCCAGGGCAGTACAGCCAGCAGGAAGTTGCTGCGAACTCGGCTCTCGCGTTCCTCTACACCGAATGCTGGCCGTCTGACGGACAGGCGACCTACAACGACCTACGCCAGGTCGTCAAGGACAACGCCACCTACGGCAGCGGAAAGACGAGCGTGTTGGCTGCTTACCCGGATCAGACGTATGCCGACAGCTACTCGAACACGACGCAGGGCTTCCTGAACACCGCAGGTGTTCTCTACGAAGACGCGACCATCTTCGCGTCCGGTGCATCGCACATTGAGCTCGGTGACGTCGACCACATGCTTGACCAGCCGAACTACCTGAACAACAACCTGCTGATGCAGGCGCCGCTCCAGCAGGCGGTGCAAAACGACTACAACTTCATCACGGCATACGAGAATCTGCTTCGGGACGGCTTGACCGACAACACCCGGGTGATTTCGCTGCCGAGCGGTCCGACGACCAGTACGAATGCAAGCGCAGGCACGGTCTGGGCGTTTGCGCGGTCGAAGACCGGCACCGATGTCATCCACTTCATCAACCTGCTCGCGACCACGAGCACAGACTGGATGGACACGAACGCAACCAAGGTTGCACCGACAACGCAGACAAACGTGGTCGCGAAGTACTACTACGGGACAGGTTCACCAACGGCTGTCAACTTCGCATCGCCCGATGTGAATGGTGGAGTCACGCAGAGCCTGTCGTTCACGACAGGAAGCGACGCTGGTGGCAGCTACGTCCAGTTCACGCTGCCCTCCTTGCAGTACTGGGACATGGTCTGGGTGAATAAGTAAGGTGACGTTGACTCTGCGGCACGCTGATGGGGGCATTACGGCGGTGCGGGAGCTGTGAGCAGCTACCGCACCGCCACTTCAGGTCACACGCGTGATCTGAACCGTTCAGCGATCGTCCGGATGATCGTGTCGTCCGGGCCGATCGCGCGGACGAACATTGCAAAGACGCTGGGGCTTAGCCCGGCGACGGTGACCGCGGTGACCCGCGAGTTGCTCGACCAGGGCATCGTGCGCGTCGCGGAACGCGCCCCTTCGAAGGGCGGCCGGCCCGCGTTGTTGCTCGAGCTTGTGGGCGGGGCTGCCAGCGCGTTCGGCGTCAAGATCGCACCCGATCACCTCGTCGGGGTACGGGTCGATCTGGAGGCTCAGCCCGTCCAGTCGTACGAGGTCGCTTTCGAAGCTTCGGAGGAAGGTGCCGTTGAACGGTTGACCGAGATTCTGGCCGGCTGGATTCGTCAAATGCCGGGGGATCCGCCGTTGCTGGGTGTCGGGCTGGGTGTCGCCGGTGTCTTCGACGCGCGGACGGGCACGCTCGACTCGCCGCTAATTGGCTGGCGTGACATCCAGCTCGCGGAGGTCGTCCAGGAGATGCTCGGGCTGCCGGTGTTCGTCGACAACGACGTCAACACGCTGGCGGTGGCCGAGCGGCTCTACGGCCGCGGGCACGACGTCGAGAACTTTCTGACGGTCACGATCGGACGTGGTGTCGGCCTCGGCATCGTCACTGGTGGCGACATCTATCGCGGCTTTGGCGGTGGCGCCGGCGAGTTTGGGCACACCTTCGCCGTCGAGGACGGGGCCGTTTGTACGTGCGGTAAGCGCGGCTGTCTCGAGACTGTTGTGGGCGACCCGGCGTTGATCGCCGAAGGCCGAAAGGTGGGCGTGCTCAGCAAGCGGGACGGGATCGAGCGGCTGCGCGAGCTCGCAGCTGAGGGCCAGCTTCAGGCCCGCCAGATCTACCACGATGCAGGGACCAGGCTCGGCCGCGCGGTCGCCAACCTCGTGAACGTGTTCGGGCCGGAGCTCGTGTTTGTCAGCGGGGAAGGGACGGATGCGTGGCCATATCTCGCGGAAGCCTTCACGGCTGCGTATGACGCCAACGTCTTCCCGCCGCTGGGTCGCGTCCCCGTCGAAGTGGATCCGTGGGACGACGCGAAGTGGGCGATCGGCGCCGCGACGCTCGTCTTGCGCTCGACCTTCGGTGCCCCGCTCGACGACGACCAGAGCGATTCAGTTCGCGCGCGACTCGAGGCCGTCGCGTCCGCCACAGGGGAGGTCGCCTGAGCAACCACCGCACGGCTCGCTCACCGCGCCGCAGTACAAACGCTGCGGCGTCCCACCGCAATTCCCCAAGGAGGTCAGGTTCACAATGCGTCTCAGTCGCCTATTGGTCGTCTTGATGTTCGCAACGATCGTCGCGGTCACCGCGGCGACCGCGGGCGCGCGCATCACCGGCGCGCAGAAGACCACCACGATCACGTTCTGGAATGCCTACAGCTCTGATGGGCCCGAGGTGAAGCGGCTCGACAAGGTGGTGATCCCCCAGTTCCAGAAGACCCATCCGGGGATCGTCGTCAAGGACGTTCCGATCCCCTACGACAGCTTGCACCAGAAGCTCGTGACCGGGGTCGCAGGCGGGCAGCTGCCCGACGTCGTCCGCTCGGACATCATCTGGGTCCCCGAGCTCGCGAACCTCGGTGTGCTCCAGCCGCTCGACAAGACACTGCCCAACTTCAAGGCGATCGCATCGTCGGTCTTCCCAGGCCCGCTCGCGACCAACTTCTGGAAAGGCCACTACTACGGGCTGCCGCTCGACACGAACACGCGGACGTGGAACTACAGCACGAAGGCGCTCGCCGCAGCGGGTCTGAGCGGCCCGCCGAAGACGTTCGCCGAGCTGAAGACGGATTCCAAGATCGCAAAGTCAAAGGGGCTCTACCTCTACGCCGAGAGCGGCACGAGCGGCTGGAACCTGCTGCCGTGGATCTGGTCGGCGGGCGGCAGCCTGACGAACAGCACCTACACCAAGGCGTCGGGCTACCTGAACGGGCCGAAGAGCGTGGCCGGCATCCAGATGCTCGTCGACCTCTACAAGGCCGGTGAGATGCCGAACATCATCCTCGGCGGCACCGGTGGCCTCGGAACCTACGACGGCATCACGCAGGGCAAGTACGTCTCGGCGCTCGATGGACCGTGGATGTTCGCGATCCTGGGCGGCTCGACGCAGCTTGCCGGCACGACGATTCCTGCAGGTCCCGGCGGCAGCGTCAGCGTCGTCGGCGGTGAGGACATCGTGATCACGAAGTCCTCGAAGCACCAGGCTGCTGCCGCAGCGTTCACGCAGTTCATGCTTGGCCCGTGGGCGCAGAACCAGATGGCACGCGCGGGCCAGATGCCGGTCGTGAAGAGCCTGACCAAGAAGCTCGTCAAGATCCACCCGTACTACTCGATCTACCTCAAGCAGATCGCGACCGCCAAGCCTCGGACACCGACGCCGAAGTGGCCGCAGATCGACGCTGTCCTTCAGGCAGAGATCCCGAAGGCGTTCAAGGGCGATGAGACTGTTCAGCAGGCGCTCGACAGCGCAGCGAAGCAGATTGACGCTCTCCTCTAGCACCTCCCAGACCGGTTCGATCGGGCGCAACGCTTCGGCGTTGCGCCCGTTCGCCCGGGCGTTCTCCCCTCGCAAGCGCAAGGACGTGATCGCGGCCTATCTGTTCCTCGCGCCGGGATTCGTGTTGTTCGCGCTCGTGATCCTCTACCCGATCGCGCGGGCGTTCCAGATCAGCCTCTACCACTGGGCGATCGCACCCGGCACCCCGAGCCAGTTCGCCGGCTTGGGCAACTACTCGAAGGCATTGCACGACCCGATCTTCTGGCGCGGCCTCGTCAACTCCGGCTTCTACATGGCCACGACCGTGCCAACGCAAATCTTGATCGGCCTCGCGATCGCTGTACTGCTCGATGCGCACATGCCGGCGCGAACGTTCTTCCGCACGCTCTTCTACTTGCCGGTGGTGACGAGCTGGGTCGTCGTCTCGCTGCTTTTCCGCTACCTGTTCCTCACCGACGGCGGGCTCTTCAACTGGATCCTGCACGACGGAACCCACATCACCAGTCACAACATCGACTGGCTGGGCCAGCGCTGGACGGCGATGATCGCGATCGGGCTCCTCGGGGTCTGGAAGGGCGTCGGCTGGTCGATGATCATCTTCCTCGCCGCGCTCCAAGGTGTGCCGCGCGAGCTGAAGGAAGCCGCCGCGGTCGACGGCGCGAAAGCCTGGGCACGGTTCCGGGCCGTGTCGCTGCCGGCGATCCGCCCCGTGATCGCGTTCGTCACGGTGCTGCTCGTGATGGGCGGGTTCAACGTCTTCACCTCCGTCTATCTGATGACGCAGGGCGGCCCCCAAAACGAGACCCAGGTGCTGCTCACCTGGATGTATGTGCAGGCGTTCTCGTTCCTCGACTTCGGCTACGGATCGGCAATCAGCTTCATGCTCACGCTGATCGTTCTCGGACTCTCGGTGGTGCAGCTGCGCCTCTTCCGTCGGCCGTCGGACGCCGCCTGATGGTCGTCGGCGACAAGCGCCGTGCACGGCAGTTGATCGCCGCAAGGCTGACGCTACTCACGGTCGGTGCAGTCGTGATGCTCTTGCCGTTCGCCTACATGGTCGCGACGTCGTTCAAGAACAACACGCTCGTGCTCGAGCTGCCGCCGCAGTTCATCCCGCACCATCCGACCACCGCCAACTACCACGACGCGTGGACCTCGAACCAGTTCGGGCACTACTTCGTCAACTCGCTGATCGTCGCCCTCGCGACGACCGTGCTCGCGGTCTGGCTCTCGTCGATGATGGCGTTCGCGTTCGCCCGCTTCCAATTCCCGGGTCGCAAACTGCTCTTCGGGCTACTGCTGCTCGGCCTGATGGTGCCGACGATGATGCTGCTGATCCCGCAGTTTCTGCTCGCGCGCGACATCGGTGCTCTGAACTCGCTCTGGGGGCTCGTCTTCTTCTACACAGCGATGAACCTCGCGCTGAACACATTCCTGCTCCGCAGCTTCTTCCAGGACATCCCGCGCGAGCTCGAAGAGGCGATGGTCGTCGACGGCGCCGGGCCATGGGCGCGCTACCGGAAGCTGATCATGCCGTTGTCGCGTCCCGCGCTTGCGACCGTCGCGATCTTCACCTTCCTTGCCAGCTGGGACGAGTTCGTTTGGGCGCTCACCGTAATCAACGACCCAAGCCGGCGCACGCTCCCGATCGCGATCGCTCTCTTCCAAGGACAGCACTCGACAAGCTGGGGGCTCGTGTTCGCAGCCTCGCTGATCGCGATCCTGCCGGTGCTCGCCATCTTCGTCACCTTCCAACGGCAGTTCGTCAGCGGCATCGCCTCCGGGGCTCTGAAGGGCTGATGACAACCTCGACCGACACGTGGCGGGAGACCGTTGACCCGCTGATTCCCCGCAGCATCGAAGTACTGAAGGCGGGCCAGGCACCATCGGGCGCGTTCATCGCGAGCCCATCGTTCACCGTCTATCGCTACGCCTGGCTGCGCGACGGCGCGTTCTGCGCACACGCACTCGACGTCGTCGGCGACCACGACGCTGCCGAACAGTGGCACCGCTGGGTCGTGCGCAGCATCGAAGCGCACAGAACGATGATCGCGTCCGCGACGAACCGGGTCGAGGGCGGCGAGACGCCGCCACCAGAAGCGATGCCGCCGGCGCGCTACACGCTCGACGGCACGCTCGAACTGCCCGAAGACGACGATCCGTGGCCGAACTTCCAGGTCGACGGCTACGGGATGTGGCTCTGGTCGCTCGAAGAGCACCTCGCCGGGCAGCAACTCCCGCCCGAGCTGCTGCCGACGGTCGAGCTGGTTGCCGCATATCTGCGGGCGAGCTGGCCGCTCAAGTGCTTCAACTGCTGGGAGGAGTTCGACGGAGGAGAGCACGCATCGACGCTCGGCGCGGTGTACGCAGGCCTTGCAGCAGCCCATCGTCTCCTACACGACGACCGCTGGCACGCCTCAGCCGACGCCGTCAAGGCCGAGCTGCTCGAGCGCTACGTCTCGGCCGGCCGGTTCAAACGGGGCGCGAACGATCTGCGGCTCGACGGCAGCCTGGCCTGGCTTGCAGTGCCGTTCGGCGTGGTCGCTCCCGACGATCCCTTGATGCAGGCGACTGCCGACGGGATCCGGCGTGAACTGACCGGCCCCGAAGGGGGCGTCTACCGCTTCCGCGGCGACACCTACTTCGGCGGCGGCGAATGGCTGCTGCTCACCTCCTCACTCGCCTGGCACGACGCGCTCACCGGCAACGCCGCCGGTGCCGAGACTGCGCAGCAATGGGTTCGCTCCCGCACGCTCCCGAACGGCGACATGCCAGAGCAGGTGACGGACGTCTCGCAGGACCCATCCATGGTCGCACCGTGGGTGCAGCGCTGGGGCGCCGTCGCGACACCGCTCCTCTGGTCGCACGCGATGTACCTGATCGCCGAGGCGGCGCGCGAAAGATGACCGAGCTGATCCCGACAAAGGCGACGTTCGCACCGGGTGAACCGCTCGACGTCGAGGTGCGTGGGGACTCCACGACGGTGTCGCTCTGGCATCTCGAGCGCAAGGTCGCCGAGGTCGAGCCGGTCGACGGCATCGCGCGGTTCGCGCCTCAGCCAGAGGGGGGATACGGCGTGGAAAGCGCCGGTGCGACGAGCGCGCTCGACGTGCTTGCCGACCCGCTCTCACGAGCGCGCTACGGATTCGTCGCACGCTACGACGCCGGCCGCGAGACCGATGGTGTGATCGACAACGTGCGCCGCCTGCATCTGAACGCGGTTCAGTTCTACGACTGGATGTACCGCCATGCCCGGCTTGTTCCGCCGCAGGACGACTTCGAGGACGCTCTCGGTCAGACGATTTCGCTCGACACGGTTCGGCGTCTCGCGGCCGCGATCGGCGCCGCCGGCTCGTTGCCGATGGCATACGCCGCGGTCTACGCGGTCGGCAAGGAAGCGTGGCCCGACTGGGAAGCCGAAGGGCTTTACCGCGCGGATGGCACGCCCTGGATGCTCGGCGACTTTCTTTGGAATGTCGACCCGAGCGCTGAGCGCTGGGTGGAGCATTTCGTCGAGGACCTCCGTGCCGCGCTCGACGCGGTCGAGTTCAAGGGCTTCCACCTCGACCAGTACGGCGCGCCGAAACGCGCGCTGCGCAAGGACGGGAACGTGGTCGAGCTCGAGCAGGCGTTCCCGGCGCTGCTCGAGCGACTCGCGGTCGACGTGCCGGACGCACGGATGATCTTCAACAACGTCAACGACTTTCCGACCTGGACGACCGCGCGCGCGACGCAGAGCGCGATCTACATCGAAGTCTGGGCGCCATCCGTGCGCCTCGGTCACCTGGCCGCCATCGTCACGAAGGCGCGCTCGTATGCACCCGACAAGTCGGTGATCCTCGCCGCCTACCTGTCGACATACCGCGGAGACGAAGCAGCGGCGCGCGCGGCCGAACGCCTGCAACACGCGGTTGTCTTCTCGCACGGCGGCACCGTGCTGCTGCACGGCGAGGAGCGCAACGTGCTGACC
>JBKJQL010000183.1:0-11141 GCA_046594035.1 Gaiellaceae bacterium | reverse complement strand
CGACGCGCTCCCCGGCGTCGCGCGCGACGCCTGCTGAGACGGCGGCGTGTGCAACGGCACGCGCCACGGCGGGGGTCACCGTCCGGTCGAAGACGCTCGGGACGATGTAGTCGGCGGAGTGCTCGTCGTCCGGAATCACGTTCGCGAGGGCATGCGCGGCAGCAAGCTCCATCTCCGAAGTGATCGCGTACGCCCGGACGTCGAGTGCGCCGCGGAAGACTCCCGGAAATGCGAGCACGTTGTTGATCTGGTTCGGGTAGTCCGACCGGCCGGTTGCGATCACGGTCGCAAGATCCTCGATCTCTTCCGGCTCGACCTCGGACTTGGGATTCGCGAGCGCGAAGACGATCGGGTCGCTTGCCATGCGCTCGATGCCTGTACGCGTGACGGCCCCGGGAACGGAAACGCCGATGAAGACGTCGGCCCCCGTGAGCACGTCGTCGGCGGAACCGCGCTCGTCCGCGGGGTTCGTCAGCCGGGCGTATTCGCGCTTGGCACCGTTCAGGTTCGCCCGGCCGTCGTAGAGCGCTCCGTGCTCGTCGCAGCCCACGATCGTGCGGGCGCCGGCGGCGAGGAGGATCTTCGTCACCGCGGTGCCGGCAGCACCGCAGCCCGTGGTCACGATCTTGACGTCCTCGAGCTGTTTCCCGACGACGCGCAGCGCATTGAGGAGCGCCGCGAGGACGACGATCGCGGTGCCGTGCTGGTCGTCGTGGAAGACGGGGATGTCGAGCTCCTCCCGCAGGCGGCGTTCGATTTCGAAGCAGCGCGGAGCTGCGATGTCCTCGAGGTTGATCCCGCCGAACCCCGGGGCAATCGCCTTGACGATCGTCACGATCTCTTCGGGGTCGCGTGCATCGAGGCAGATCGGAAAGGCGTCGAGGCCACCGAACTCCTTGAACAACATCGCCTTGCCCTCCATCACCGGCAAGGCGGCCTCCGGGCCGATGTCGCCGAGCCCGAGCACCGCGGAACCGTCGGTGACGACGGCGACCATGTGCTGCTTCGTCGTGAGCGTCCACACTTTCTGAGGGTCGTCGGCGATCGCTCGGCAGACGCGCGCCACACCGGGGGTATAGGCCATCGATAGGTCGTCGCGCGTCTTCAGCGGGGAGCGCGGCACAACTTCGATCTTGCCGCCGAGGTGGAGCAAGAAGGTGCGGTCAGATGCGTTGAGTACCTCCACGCCTTCGACGGCGTGCACGGCCGCCACGACGTCCGCGAGGTGGGCTGCGTCGGCAGCGAGGACCGCGACGTCACGCACCTTGGTCTTCCGCTCGACGCGCACCAGGTCGATCGCCCCGAGGGAGGCGCCGGCCGCCCCGACCGCGGCCGCAAAGCGGGCAAAGGAGCCCGGGGTGTCGTCGAGCCGGACGCGAAGGGTGGCGCTGAAGGATGCGGACGGGTGCACGCTTCGAACGGTAGGAGCGCCCGCTGCTCCCCGCATCGGGACAAACTACTGCCGATGCATGTGACGATCTGCGATGTCGGCCCGCGCGACGGGCTGCAGAACGAGCCGGACACGCTCGAGCCGACGGTGCGCGCCGAGCTGGTCTCGCGGCTGGCCGCGGCCGGCGCGCCACGGATCGAGGCCGTGTCGTTCGTGCGCGACGACCGTGTACCGCAGATGGCCGGCGCGGAGGAGGTCGTAACGGCGGCGAAGCGAGGAAGCGCGGAGCTGTCAGGGCTCGTACTGAACGAGCGCGGCTTCGAGCGCTTCGCGCAGACGAGTCTCGACCGCGTGAACTGCACTCTCGCGGCGACCGAGGACTTCAACCGGCGCAACGGGAATGCATCGCTCGACGAGGCCGTCGAACGGGTCCGCGCGATCCTCGCCGCGGCCGAGGTGCCGGTCACAGTCACCGTCTCGTGTGCGTGGGGGTGCCCGTTCGAGGGTGAGGTCGATCCCGCCGCGGTCGAGGCGCTCTGCGAGCGCCTCGAGGGCGCCGACGAGCTCGTGCTCGCGGACACGATCGGTGTCGCGACGCCGCGCCGCGTGCAGCGGCTCGTCGAACGCGTCTCGATCCTCGGCGCTCCGGTCGGCGCCCACCTGCACAACACGCGCAATACGGGCTACGCGTCGGCCTGGGGCGCGCTCGAGGGTGGAGCGACGTTGCTCGACGCGTCGATCGGCGGGCTCGGCGGCTGCCCGTTCTCGCCGCAGGCGACCGGCAACGTCGCGACGGAAGATCTCGTCTGGCAGCTCGAACGCGACGGCGTGGGCACCGGCATCGACGTGAAGGCGCTGATCGCGATCTCGCGCTGGCTGGAGGAGCTTCTCGGCCGCCGGCTCGAGGGCTCGCTCTACCGCGCTGCCGAATGGCCGTAGAGCTCGCCGTCTCGGTGGACGGGCGTCCCGTCTTCGAGTTGGAGTCATTCTCCGCGGACGACATCGCGGCTGCGCGCGTGGCCGGCGCCGAGCTCCTGTGGGTGCACACGAACGACGACCTCTCTGCCCACGGCTTTCGCAAGGCGGGCGCCTACGTGCGGATGCATGCCGACGAGGTACCGGTGCGAAAGCGCGAGCCGTCGTTCATCGAGGAGCGCGATTACGCTCAGGTTCTGGCGCGCGCCTACACGGGGCTGTGGGGGCACAAGTACGTCTCGCCGCTTGCGACCCCGCCCGAGGATGCGGTCGTCGTCGGCGTGCCCGTCGTCGGGTTGTGCACCGCCTGGCCCGCGGAGCGACTGATCGACGGCCCCGGTGTGCTTCCCGAAGGACGCTCCGCCGACGCGTACGCCTCGCTGCTCGTCTCCACCTGCACCGCGCTCGGGCCGGGCGCCGCCGAGCTCGACTCGTGGGGCGATGCCGGCGAGACGATCGAGGCCTACGAGGACCTCGGCTTCGACGTCGTCGAGCGCGTCCAGGGGTGGGAGCTCGAGCTTTGACCCTGCTGGGCATGAAGACGGCCGACTCGTCAGGTGGGGCTGGGTAACGGGCGGTACCGAATGACCTGAATCTGATTCGGTGTCAGCCGAACCAGATTCATGAGCTTCACACGTTCCAGTGCTCATCCGTGCCCGGGAACGAGCCGTGCGCGGACGCCGCTTTCGTGATCAGGAACGAGCGAGCGAACTCGCACACCACCTCGCTCCGCTGGTTGATCCCGCGCGTGCGCACGCCGACGATCCCGTGCGTCGGGCGCGACTTCGACTCGCGCGCCGAGGTGACCTCGGTCTCCGTCCAGATCGTGTCGCCGACGAAGACGGGGTGGGGGAGGCGGATCTCCGTCCAGCCGAGGTTGACCGCTCCGGCCTGGGACGTGTCGGCGACCGAGAGCCCGAGCACCAGCGAGAGCGTGAACGTCGAGTTGACGAGGATCCGGCCCCATTCGGTCGCCTTTGCCGCCTCCTCGTTGAAATGCAGTTCGTTGGTGTTCAGCGAGAGCATCGTGAAGAGCAGGTTGTCGGTCTCCGTCACCGTGCGACCGACCTGTGAGCGGTAGACGTCCCCGACGGTGAAGTCCTCGTAGCGGCGCATCGCATGCCTACGCTACCCCGGTGAACCGCCTCGCCCAAGAGACGTCGCCCTACCTGCAGCAGCACGCGCACAATCCGGTCGACTGGCACCCGTGGGACGACGAGGCGCTCGCACTCGCGCGTGAGCAAGACAGGCCGATCCTCCTCTCGATCGGCTACGCGGCCTGTCACTGGTGCCATGTGATGGAGCGCGAGTCGTTCGAGGATCCGTTGACCGCACGCGTGATGAACGACAACTTCGTGAGCATCAAGGTCGATCGCGAAGAGCGGCCCGATCTCGACTCGATCTACATGGACGCGGTCGTCGCCCTGACGGGGCAGGGCGGCTGGCCGATGACCGTCTTCCTGAAGCCGACCGGCGAGCCGTTCTTCGGCGGCACGTACTTCCCGCCCGAGCCGCGCCACGGGCTTCCGTCCTTCAAGCAGGTACTGCTGGCGATCAAGGAGGCGTGGCAGGAGCAGCGTGACGAGATCGACCGCTCAGGGGTGAAGCTCGTGGAGCACATCCGCTCCGGCGCGCTGCTCCGTCAGTCGGACGACCCGCTGACCGAAGACCTGCTCGACGAGGCGCAGCGCCTGCTGGGCGAGAGCTTCGATCCGGAATGGGGCGGGTGGGGCCGCGCGCCGAAGTTCCCGCCGGCTCCCGTGCTCGAGTTCCTGCTGCGGCGTGGCGAAGAGGAGATGACACGCCGAACCCTCGACCGCATGGCGCTCGGCGGCATGTACGACGTCGTCGGCGGTGGCTTCCACCGCTACTCGGTCGACGAGCGCTGGCTCGTCCCGCACTTCGAGAAGATGCTCTACGACAACGCGCTGCTCGCTTCCGTGTACCTGCACGCGGCCAAGAGACTCGGCGACGAGCGCTACCGCTTCGTCGCCGACCAGACGATCGACTACGCGCTGCGCGAGCTCGCGCTCGAGGGCGGTGGCTTCGCGTCGGCGCAGGACGCCGACACCGACGGTGTGGAGGGGCTCACGTTCACCTGGGCGCCAGGAGAAGGCGCTCCGGAGGAACTGTTCCAGCCGTTCGAGCACGGGCGCTTCGTGCTGCGCGGCGAGCTCGACGGCGAGACACGCACGGGGCTCCTCGCGCAGCGCGCGCAGCGGAAGCAACCGCTCCGAGACGACAAGGCGATCGCGTCGTGGAACGGTCTGATGCTTGCCGCTCTTGCGCAGGGTGGACGCCTCGAGCCTGCGATTGGCCTCGCAGAGTTCTTGCTCGGGCCGCTCTCGACCGCCGAAGGGCGCCTGCACCGAACGTGGCGCGAAGGGATCGCGAAGGGAACCGGCTACCTCGAGGACTACGCGGACGTCGCGTACGGATTGATGGAGCTGCACGTCGCCACCGGCGACCCGCGCTGGCTGCGCGAGGCGCACCGCCTGGCCACGCTGGCGATCGAGCTCTTTGCCGACGCCGACGGAGGCGGGTTCTTCCAGACCCCGCGCGACGGCGAGCAGCTGGTCGCGCGCAAGAAGGAGCTCGACGACCACCCGACGCCGAGCGGCAACGCGATGATCGCCTACGTGCTTCTGCGGCTCGGGCGCATCTGGGGCGACGACCAGCTGGAACGGCACGGGGTCTCCGTCCTGCGGATCGTCCGCGATGCCCTGCCGCGGGCGCCGTCGGCGTTCGGCTGGCTGCTCGTCGCGCTCCACCAGCACCTCGCTCCGCACCGGGAGCTCGCGATCGCCGGCTCCCCCGACGCGCCGGTCGCCCGCGCCGCGGTGGCGACGGCGGCGGAGACCGACGTGATCGCCTTCGGGCCCGCCGAGGGGATCCCGCTCCTCAGCGGCCGTGCCCTCGTGAACGGCGAGCCCGCCGTCTACGTGTGCGAGCACTTCGCCTGTGCTCTCCCTGTGACCGACCCGGCAGCGTTATAAGCTGCCCGCGATGGCGCTGCTCGCGATTCGCAACGTCACCCGCCGCTTCGGCGGCATTGTCGCGATCGACGACGTCTCCCTCGACGTCGAGTCCGGCCAGATCGTCGGCCTGATCGGGCCGAACGGGGCCGGGAAGACAACGCTCTTCAACGTGATCACGCGACTCTACAAACCGGACACGGGCAAGCTGGAACTGGACGGGAAGAGCTTGCTGCGGACGCCGCCGCACCGGATCGTGCGCCGCGGGATTGCGCGCACCTTTCAGAACGTCGAGCTCTTCCGGACGATGAGCGTCCTCGACAACGTCCTGGTCGGCGCGCACACGCGGACGAAGCCGTTCCGCGGCAGTGCCGCCCGCGGCCGCGCGCTCGAGGTGCTCGACTACGTCGGCATTGCCGATGTCGCGGGACGGCCCGCGGCCGGACTGCCCTTCGGGACGCTCAAGCGCGTCGAGCTCGCGCGCGCGCTCGTCGCCGAGCCGAAGCTGCTGCTGCTCGACGAGCCGGCCGGCGGCTTGAACCATGAAGAGGTCTCCGAGCTCGGCACGTTCATCCGCAAGCTGCGCGAGGACTTCGACCTCACCGTGCTGCTCGTCGAGCACCACATGGGGCTCGTGATGGGCATCGCCGATCGGATTCACGTGCTCGACTTCGGCCGCAAGATCGCCGAAGGCACGCCGGACGAGGTGCAGCGGAACCCGGCCGTGATCGAGGCGTACCTCGGCGCCGAATCCGCCGCGTGACCTCGCTCGCCTGGGAAGGCTGCCTCAACGTTCGTGATCTCGGAGGCCTCCCCACCGAGGACGGCCGACGTACGAAGCTCGGTGGCGTCGTTCGCGCCGACAACATTCGCAAGCTGACCGACGACGGGTGGCGCGCGCTCGCCGCCCACGGCGTGGAGCGGATCGTCGACCTGCGCTGGCCCGAAGAGCTCGCCGAAGACCAGCCGCGCGACGTCGACATCGAGGTCGTGCACGTCTCGGTTCTCGGTGAGGAGTACGACGCCGAGTACGTGAAGGAGCTCGACGCGCATCTCCTGCAGGTCGCCGACGTCGCCGACCACTACGCATGGTCCTACGTGGACTTTCTCGAGCGCTACCGCGAGCGGTTCGGACGGGCCTTCGCCGCTGTCGCGTCGGCGGACGGAACCGTGGTCGTGCACTGCATGGGCGGGAAGGACCGCACGGGGATCGTCTCCGCCCTCCTGTTGCGCCTCGCCGGCGTCCCACTCGATGCGATCGGCGAGGACTACGCCGTCACTGCTGCCAACCTCGAGCCTTCGACGTCGCAGTGGATCCCGAAGATCACCGACGAGGCCCAACGCGCCAAGTGGGAGAAGCTCAGGGACACCCCGGCAGGCGCGATGGTCAGGGTCGTCCAGGAGATCGAGCGTCGCTACGGGGACGTCGCCTCCTACCTGCGCGCCGCCGGCCTGACGGACGAGCAGGTCGACGAGCTCCGGGAGCGGCTTGTCGCTTCTTGAGCTGCGTGACGTCGAGGCGCGCTACGGCGAGATCCGCGCGCTCCACGGCGTCACTCTGACCGTCGCCGAAGGCGACTTCGTGGCGCTGCTCGGTGCGAACGGTGCCGGTAAGACGACGACGCTGCGCGCGATCTCGGGCACGGTGAAGACGAGCGGCGAAATCCTGCTCGACGGGCACAAGATCTTTCACCGCACGCCCGAGGGGATGGCGAAGCGCGGCGTCGCGCACGTGCCCGAGGGCCGCGGCACGTTCACGACCTTGTCGGTGCTTGACAACTTGCGGCTTGGCGCGTGGGTGCGGGGAAGCGCTCCACCGCGCGACCTCGCGCACGTCTTCGAATTCTTCCCGCACCTCTACGACCGTCGCCAGCAGCAGGCCGGTCTCCTCTCCGGCGGCGAGCAGCAGATGCTCGCGCTCGGCCGCGCGATGATGGCCAAGCCCCGGCTGCTGCTGCTCGACGAGCCGTCGCTCGGGCTCGCACCGCTCACGGCGCGCGAGATCTTCGGTGCACTCGGTCAGCTGCACGCGAGCGGCACGACGATCGTCGTCGTCGAGCAGAACGCCATGCTGGCACTCGCGCACGCGCAGCATGCATACGTTCTGGAGACCGGCCGCGTGGTGCTCGGCGGCGCTGCAGAGGACCTGCGCAAGAACGAATCGGTCCGTCAGAGCTACCTGGGTTACTGAGAGGCTTGATGTGGAACTAACGCACTCACGGATGGTGGCTCCGACGCGGCGCAGCTCGCCCGGGTCGGGCTTGAACGTAGGCACCGCTATGCCCTGCGCCCGACCCGTGCGAGCTGCTTGGTCTGAGCCATCCCCGCAAGCACGCCATTCCACATCAAGCCTCTCGTGACGAACCTGATCCAACAGATAGTGAGCGGTCTCGCCAGCGGCGGCATCTATGGCCTGCTCGCGCTCGCGATCGTGCTGATCCACCGCTCGACCGGCGTGATCAATTTCGCGCAGGGGGAGATGGCGACGCTGTCCGCGTTCATCTGCTGGACGCTGATGAGCCACGGGTGGGCGTTCTGGCCCGCGTTCGGCGCGACGCTCGTGCTCTCGTTCCTCGGAGGCGTCACGCTGCAGGCCGTGGTGATCCGTCCGATCCAGAGCGGGCCGCTCCTCGGGATCGTGATCCTGACGATCGGGCTGCTGATCGCCTTCAACGGGCTCACCACCTGGATCTGGGGCGGTGCCGCGAAGCAGTTCCACGGGCCGTTCTCGACCGCGCCGATCCGCGTGGGTGGTGTCGCGTTCTCGAAGCAGGACCTCGGCGTGATCGCCGTGGCGTTCATGGCGGTCGCGCTGATCGGCTTGCTCTTCACGCGCACGCGGCTCGGGCTGGGCCTGCGCGCAGCGGCCGTCAACCCGACAGAGTCGAGGCTGGTCGGGATACGTGTCGCCGGGATGCTCGCGCTCGGCTGGGGACTCGCTGCGATGCTCGGCGCCGTCGCGGGCGTGATGGCGGCGCCGTCGCTCTTCCTCGAGCCGAACATGATGCAGACCGTGCTGCTCTACGCCTTCGCCGCTGCGGTGCTCGGCGGGATGGACTCGCCGATCGGCGCCGTGATCGGCGGGCTCCTGCTCGGAGTGCTGCTCAACCTGGTCGGGACCTACGTGCACTGGATTGGCGGGGAGTTGCGGCTCGCGACCGCGCTCGCCGTGATCCTCGGCGTGTTGCTCCTGCGCCCGTCCGGGCTCTTCGGCCGCGCAGCATTGAGGCGCGTATGAGGGTCAAGCTCTCGGCATTCGTGCTCGGCGTCGCGATCCTCGTCGCGCTGCCGTTCGTGCTGACCGACTTCCGCACGGTGCAGCTTGCGACCGTCGGCGCGTACTTCATCGCGATTCTCGGACTCGACGTGCTCACCGGGCACAGCGGTCAAATCTCGCTCGGCCACGGCGCGTTCATGGCAGTCGGCGCGTACACGACGGCGATCCTGATGGCGAACCACGGCGTGCGTGACCTCTGGACGATTCCGATCGCCGCGGGTGTTGCGGGGGTGATCGGTCTGCTCGCGGGCGTGCCGGCGCTGCGACTCTCGGGCCTCTATCTCGCGCTCGCGACGTTCGGCATCGCCGTCGTCCTCCCGACGGTCCTGAAGAAGTTCGACCACTTCACCGGCGGCTCGACCGGGATCACGCTCTTCGGCAAGCCGGAGCAGACCGGCCATGGTGTCGGCATCTGGGGCCTCTCGAACAACCAGTGGCTGTACGCACTGACGTGGACGGTGGGCGGCATCGTCTTCCTGATCGCCTGGTGGCTTCTCGACTCCCGCTTCGGCCGTTCGCTCAGGGCGATTCGCGACAGCGAGCTCGCGGCCGCCGCCTCGGGCGTGAACCGCGCGAAGTACAAGGTGCTCGCGTTCGGCGTCTCGGCGGCGTTCGCCGGCGTCGCGGGCGCGCTGTTCGCGATCAACGTCGCGTACGTGGCGCCCGACACGTTCCCGATCCAGCTCTCGCTCTACCTGCTCGTGGGCGCGGTCGTCGGCTTCTTCGGCTCGATCTGGGGCGCCGCGTTCGGGGCGCTGGTCATCCAGTTCCTGCCCGACATCGTGGGCCTGATCCCGCATGTCGACACGAAGCAGGCAGGCCCGACGACGCTGTTCTTCGGGATCGTGCTGGTCGTCTTGATGCTCGTGTTGCCGATCGTCCTCCGAGCCGCCTCACGACTTGCAAATCGCGGCTACTTTGGGGCCTAGATGAGGAACCTTTGCGCTCTCGCTCTCGCCCTCGCCGCCCTGCTCGTCGCCGGCATCGCAACCGCCTCGACGACCGGAACGCCCGGCGTGTCGGCGACCACGATCACCCTGGGCTCGAGCGGCCCGCTGACGGGCGAGGCTGCCGCCGCAGCCGGCGTGCTGCGCGGCGCCGAGGGCTACTTCAAGTACGTCAACTCACGCGGGGGCGTCAACGGTCGCAAGATCGACTTCAAGTACCTCGACGACGCGTACGACCCGTCGAAGACGGTGCAGAACGTGCGCCAGTTGATCCAGCAGGACAACGTCTTCGCGTTGTTCGCCGTCGTCGGCACGAACGGCAATCTCGCGATCCGCGACTTTGCGAACGCCACGGGCGTCCCGACGGTGTTCTCCGCGTCGGGCGCGACCACCTTCGGCCGGGACTACAAGAAGTACCCCTGGACGATCGGCTACCTGCCGCCGTACGGCGAGGAAGGTGAGCTGTACGCGAAGCACATCCTCGCCACGAACGGGAAGAAGGCGAAGGTCGGCGTGCTGTACCAGAGCGACAACTACGGCAAGGACGTGCTCGCAGGCTTCCGTAAGGGCCTCGGCGCCAAGGCGCGGACGATGATCGTGCAGACGGTCGGCTACGACCCGACCGCGTCCGATGTGCAGTCCCAGGTCGCGCAGCTCAAGGCGAGCGGCGCGAACACGTTCTGTGTCTTCGCGTTCGGCAAGTTCGCGATCCAGGCGTTCCAGTACGCGAGCAAGCTCGGGTGGAAGCCGCAGATCTACGTCAACGACGTCGCATCGGCGTCGTCGATCATGCAGATCATGCCCCGCTCGACCTCCGAAGGCGCGATCTCGATCGTCTGGGGCAAGGATCCGGCGACGCCGAAGTTCAAGAAGGACGCGGGCACCGCTCTCGCCGCGAAGATCATCAAGAAGCACATCCCCGGAGCGAACCCGTCCGACGGTTTCCTGATCGCCGGCATGGCCGAAGCCTTCACCATGGTGGACGCGCTCAAGGCCGCCGGCAAGAACCTCACGCGCCAGGGCCTGATGAACGCCGTCACGCACATGAACGAGGTGAACAACCCGTTCCTCGTGCCCGGCGTAACGGTCAAGACGACGCCGACGTTCCGCTTCCCGATCGCCAAGGTGCAGCTGCAGCGCTGGCACAACGGCCACTGGGAGCTCTTCGGCGGCGTGCAGTCCGCCAAGCCCTAGCGGTTCATCCGGCTTGACTCGTGCTCTCGGATTGTGTGTGAATGTGCGCACAGATCGGGGGGAGAGACGGAGGGAATCATGAGGGCACGTCTGTTTATTGTCGGTGCTTTGACGAGCGCCATGCTGGTCTTCGCGGGCACGGCAGCGGCCGATCCGCCGGCCGGCACGAACGCGCAGGGATGCGTCGGCGAGATCGTGTCGAACGCGGCCCACTACTGGGCGGGCCAGCCAGGCCCCGGCGGTCTCGGAACGGTCGCGCACGACCTCGGCGTCAACCTCGGCCAGGCAATTCAGAACGCCGCGACGGTCGTCTGCGGAAAGCACTGAGCTGAGACGACGGGTCGGAGGGGCCGCGGGCCCCTCCGGCTCCGTGTATTTCCCGT
>JBKJQL010000103.1:0-8639 GCA_046594035.1 Gaiellaceae bacterium | reverse complement strand
GCATGTCCTCCTGCGGGAGGATCTTGGCGATGTCGCCCTTGTTGCCGTGCCGGCCCTCGAGCTTGACGCCGATCGGGATCTTGCTCTTCTGCGCGACGTAGAGGCGGACCAGCTGGTTGACGCCGGGCGGCAGCTCGTAGCCCTCGTCGCGGTCGAACACCTTGACTGCGATGACCTTGCCGGACTCGCCGTGCGGCACCTTCAGTGAGGTGTCGCGGACCTCGCGTGCCTTCTCCTTGAAGATGGCGCGGATCAGCTTCTCCTCGGCCGTGAGCTCGGTCTCGCCCTTCGGCGTGACCTTCCCGACGAGCAGGTCGCCCGAGCCGACCTCGGCGCCGACGCGGACGATGCCGCGGTCGTCGAGGTTGCGGAGGGACTCCTCCGAGCGGTTCGGGATATCGCGTGTGATCTCCTCGTCGCCCAGCTTGGTGGAGCGGGCGTCGATCTCGTACTCGTGGATGTGGATCGAGGTGAGAACCTCGTCCTTCACGAGACGCTCGGAGAGCACGATCGCGTCCTCGAAGTTGTAGCCCTCGAACGGCATGAACGCGACGAGCAGGTTCGCACCGAGTGCGAGCTCACCGTGATCGGTGGAGGAACCATCCGCCAGCACCGCACCTGCGAGCACCTTGTCGCCCTGGCGCACGATCGGCCGATGGTGGATCAGCGTCCCCTGGTTCGAGCGCATGAACTTCGTGAGGTCGTATTCGTCGCGCGTGCCGCGCCCTTCGACGACGATGCGCGTGGCATCGAGGTCGATGACGGTGCCCGCGTTCTTCGCGACGACCACGTCGCCCGAGTCGACCGCGGCGCGATGCTCGACGCCGGTGCCGACGAGCGGCGCCTGCGGGATCATCAGCGGCACGGCCTGCCTCTGCATGTTCGCGCCCATCAGCGCGCGGTTTGCGTCGTCGTGCTCGAGGAACGGGATCATGGCGGTCGCGATCGACACGATCTGCGCCGGGGCGACGTCCATGAAGTCGATGTCCTTGGCGCCTGCGATCACGGCCTCGCCCAAGGGGGAGCGGCAGAGCACCTGCTCGTGCTCGAACTTGCCGTTCTTGTCGACGGCTTCCGAGGCTTGCGCAATCGTCCACTGCGCCTCTTCGGCTGCGTCCAGGTAGCTGATCTCGTCGGTCACCTTGCCATTCACGACCTTGCGGTACGGCGTCTGGATGAAGCCGAACTGCGAGACGGTCGCCATCGAGGCGAGCGAGCCGATCAGGCCGATGTTCGGGCCTTCAGGCGTCTCGATCGGGCACATGCGTCCGTAGTGCGTCGGGTGCACGTCGCGCACCTCGATCGGCGCACGTTCCCGGGTGAGACCCCCTGCTCCTAGAGCGCTCAGCCGGCGGCGGTGCGTGAGGCCGTCCAACGAGTTCGTCTGCTGCATGAACTGCGACAGCTGTGACGAGCCGAAGAACTCCTTCAGCGCGGCGACGACGGGCCGGATGTTGATGATCGTCTGCGGCGTGATCGTGTCGACGTCTTCCGTCGTCATGCGCTCGCGGACGACGCGCTCCATGCGGTAGAGACCGACCCGGAACGCTTCCTGGATCAGCTCGCCGGTGGTGCGGAGCCGGCGGTTGCCGAAGTGCTCGTACTCGTCGAGCTCCGCGCGGATCGGGTCGCGGTTCATCGAGATGCCGTCGGCCGCGTAGTCCTTGGACTCGTCGTCGAGGCCGATCATGTGCGGCATCGCCACGAGCTTCTGGACGAGCGCGAGGATGTCCTGAGTCGTCAGGACACGCGTGTCGTCCGGAACGTCCACGCCGAGGCGCTGGTTCAGCTTGTAGCGGCCGACCCTCGTCAGGTCGTAGCGCTTGGCATCGAAGAAGAGCGACTTCAGCAGGTTGCGGGCGTTGTCGAGCGTCGGCGGCTCACCCGGGCGCTGCTTCTTGAAGACTTCGATCAGCGCCTCTTCCTCGCGCGTCGTCGCGTCCTTGTCGAGCGTCTTCTGGATGAAGTGCGAGTTGTCGAACAGCTTGAGGATCGCTTCGTTCGTCGACGTGTCCAGCTGGAACCCGGTGGTCGGGTCCTCGGCCGGCAGCGCGCGCAGCAGCGTCGTGATCGGCAGCTTGCGCTTGCGGTCGATGCGGGCGTACACCACGCCCTTCTTGTCGATCTCGAGCTCGAGCCACGAGCCGCGGCTCGGCATCAGGTTCGCGGTGAAGACCTGCTTCGTCGCGTCCTTCGGCTCCATCAGGTAGGCGCCCGGCGACCGGACGAGCTGCGTGACGATCACGCGCTCGGTGCCGTTGATGATGAACGTCCCCCACTCCGTCATCATCGGGAAGTCGCCCATGAACACCGTCTGCTCGCGGATCTCGCCCGTCTCCGTATTCACGAAGCGGACCGTCATCGAGAGCGGTGCCTGGTAGGTCAGATCCTTTTCGCGGCACTCCTGGATGGAGAACTGCGGCTCACCGAAGCGGTACTCGCCGAACTCGACGGCGAGGGTGCCGGTGTAGTCCTGGATCGGGGAAATGTCGTCGATGGTCTCCCGCAGACCGTCATTGAGGAACCAATCGAACGACTCCCGCTGGATGTCGATCAGGTTGGGGAGGTCGAGGACGTGCTTGAGGCGGGAAAAAGAGTGACGCGCGCGAGGCGCTGTGACCGTCTTGGCCAAGTAGAACAGCCTCCCTTACTGGCTATGAGGTGAGGGCGAAGCAGAGATAAAAAAGGTCGAAAAAGGCGTGCGAATTAGGGCGTGTGCGGATGTCGGCGCAACCCTCCACAGTAGCGGAGGCGTCCCTCCAGCCGCAAACACGCGGCGAGGGACCCGTTGGGCCGAGTTGAGAAGGTAGCAAAACGCCCGTGCCCGAGGTCTAAACCTGTGTCTGACACCGCCGGAAACGGTTTGGTAAGGGACAAACCGCCCCTGCGGTGTCAGACACCGGCGCGAGCGCTACTTCTTCTTCTTAATGCCCTTGTCCTCGGACGTGGTGCTCGAGCCCTTGCTCTTCGAGGCCTTATCTGCCTTCTCCTTGTCGGACCCGCGGGCCGCGACCTTGGAGGCGGTGAGGGTCGTGCCGCACTGCTTGCCGTTCACCGAGACGCTGTCGCCCACGTTCGGGCCGGTCAGGGTGCCACGGCCGCTCCAGGAAACGCGCGTTTCCGCGGTGACCGCCACGGTGACGGTGGTTCCGGCGACATCCTTGACCGCCTTGTTTCCCTTCGTCACGGTGACCGTGAAGGACGAAGCCGTCACGGACGCGAGAGTCCCCTTCAGCTCGAACTTGCGGCAGCCATCACTCGAGGTGGTCGTGGTGGTCGTCGTGGTCGACGAGGTGGTCGTCGTCGTGCCGGTGGTCACGCCCGTGTCGCTGCGCCCTGAGTCGGTCAGCCCGAACGAGGCGGCAACACCGGCGACGGCCAGCGCGAGGAAAAGTGCTTTGAACTTCATAGGTGGTGCCTCCGAACGTTGGGAGCAAGAGGGGTGATCAGGAACAAAGACGCCGGGGGCGCGGCAAACCGTCGCCGCGCCCCCGGAAATCACCCTTCCGGGTGACCCCTACGGCGTCGTTGTGGTCGTGGCGACCGTGGTGGTCGTCGTTCCCTCGGTCGTCTCGGTCGTCGATGCCGGGCACTTGCCCGAGGCGTCCGGGGCGACGTCGCCGTGCTTCAGCTTGGCCTTGGCCGCGTTCTTCGCGACGCTGATCTTGACCCAGCGGCCCGACTTGCCGGCCTGATGGCAGAGCGTGACCTTCTTCTCCGACTGCACCTGGGCCGACTTGCCCTTGCCGCTGTCAGAAGCGGTTGTGGTCGTCGTCACGCCCGTGGTCGTTGCACCGGTCGTCGCGGCGGCCGAGGGGCTCGGCTTTTTCCCCTTGCCAGGCCCGTTGTCCGCGACCGCGAACGACGTACAGGCGCCGGCAACGAAGAGCGCCAGCGCAAGTGCTTTGAGCTTCACAGTGAGGTCCTTTCGCAGTTTCGATCTCGTAGTCGGCAACAAAGACGCTTCGCACGAGGAAAACCTGCGTGTTCGGCCCCCAAGTTCACCCCCACGAGTGACCGAAAACGCCGGAGGCCCGCACCTGCGGGCCTCCGGCACACGCCATGAGCGAGGTGCTACTTGATCTCGACCGAGGCGCCTGCCTCTTCCAGCTGGCCCTTGATCGTGTCGGCCTCGTCCTGCGTCACGCCTTCCTTGACGTTCTGCGGGGCTCCGTCGACGAGATCCTTCGCTTCCTTCAGGCCGAGGCCCGTGACGGCGCGAACGACCTTGATCACCTGGATCTTGGCCTGGCCCGCACCGGTGAGGACGACGTCGAACGCCGTCTTCTCCTCTGCTGCGGCGTCGCCGCCACCGCCGCCACCGGCGGCCGCAACTGCAACCGGAGCGGCGGCGGTGATGCCCCACTCCTCTTCGATCTTGTTCTTCAACTCGACCAGCTCGAGAACGGTCATGCTCCCGAGCGACTCGAAAACGGTGTCAACAGCCGCCATGGCTATGCCTCCTGATTTTCTGTGGGTTCTGGGGTGTCTGACACCTCGGTGTCCGACACGGATTCGTCCGCGGGCTCGCTGGTGTCTGACACCAGTTCGACCTCGGGCGCCGCTTCGGGCTGAGCGACCGGCGCTGACTCAGCACTGGTGTCGCCACTGGCCTGCAGCTGCTCGATCCGGGCGTCGATCAGCCCGTAGAGGTTCTGCAGCGGCGCATTCAGAAGCGCGGCGATCGATGACAGCGGCGCAATGATCGCGCCGAGCACCTGGCCACGCAGCACATCGAGCGGCGGGAGCTTCGCGAGCTCCTGAACGTCCGATGCAGAGATCTCGCGGCCCTGCATGACTCCACCGCGGATCTCGAGGACCTTGGTCTCGCGTGCTGAATCGGCGAGAGCCTTGGCCACGGCAACCATGTCGCCGTCGGCCTCGATGAACGCGATCGCCGACGGGCCCTCGAGCAGCGCCAAAAGCGCATCCGCCCCGGCGGCCTCGGCCGCGCGACGGGTGAGGGTGTTCTTCACGACCGACAGCCGCGCCCCGTTCTCGATCAGCTTCCCACGGAGGGAGTCGATCTGGGGCATGGTCAGGCCGCGGTAGTCCGCGACGAAGAGCGTCTCCGCGCTGCGGAGCTTCTCCGTCAACTCGGCGACGACGCGTTCCTTGTCCTCTTTCTGCATTTCACCTCCTCTTTGATCATTCGAGCCCGCCAGGTGTCTCGAAAGACGGGCGGGCTCGTGAAAAGAGAAAGCGGTGCTTTCGGCTTCCCAGGAGGCCGCCTCGGCTGGACTTCTGCCGCCTCGAAAGGCAGCTGCCAACTGTCTGTGGCGACGGGCTTTATCCTAGGCCGTAGCTTCCACGGCCTCCTGCGTACCACCCTCGAGGTCGTCCGCGATGTCCCGCGTCCGCGTCGGATCGACGTGGATGCCCGGGCCCATCGTGGACGTGAGCGTGATCTTTTTGATGTACCGGCCCTTCGACGCCTGCGGCTTCGCGCGCACGATCTCCTCGATCAGGGCTGCATAGTTCTCCACGAGCGAGCGCTCGTCGAAGGACTTCTTGCCGATCGGGAGGTGCACGTTCGCGCCGCGGTCGGTGCGGTACTCGAGCTTGCCGGCCTTCGCATCCTTGACGGCCTTCGCCACGTCGAACGTAACGGTGCCCGTCTTCGGGTTCGGCATCAGTCCGCGCGGACCGAGCACCCGGCCGAGGCGGCCGACGTTGCCCATCTGGTCCGGCGTCGCGATGGCGACGTCGAAGTCCGTGAAGCCCTCTTCGATCCTCTTCGCGAGATCGGCGGAGCCGACGACGTCCGCGCCCGCCTCCTCGGCCTCGCGCGCCTTGTCACCCTCGGCGAAGACGGCGACGCGCTGGGTGCGACCGGTGCCGTGTGGGAGCATCATCGTTCCCCGCAGCTGCTCGTCCGCGTGGCGGACGTTCAGGCCCAGGTTCAGGTGCACCTCGACCGTCTCGTCGAACTTCGCGTCCGGCGCGTCCTTGAGCAGCCGGATCGCCTCGACGGGCGAGTACGCCTGCTCGCGGTCGATCGTGCCCCGCGCCTGGCGGTAGCGCTTTCCATGAGCTGCCATTACGTGTCCACCTCCACACCCATCGAGCGGGCCGTGCCGGCGATCACGAGCATCGCCTGTTCGAGGTCACGGGCGTTCAGGTCGGGCATCTTGGTCTCCGCGATCGACTGGACCTGAGCGCGCGTGAGGCGGCCCACCTTCGTCCGGTTCGGCTCGGCGGAGCCCTTCTCGAGCCGCAGCGCCTCCTTGATCAGGACGGCAGCGGGCGGCGTCTTCGTGATGAAGTCGAAGCTGCGGTCTTCGTAGACCGTGATCTCGACCGGCGTGATGCGGCCGTTCTCCTGCGCGGTCTGCGCATTGAATGCCTTGCAGAACTCCATGATGTTGACGCCGTGCTGGCCGAGCGCAGGGCCGACCGGAGGCGCAGGGTTGGCCTGCCCGCCGGGGATCTGCAGCTTGATCAGTGTGAGAACTTTTTTCGCCATTTCGCCTTCCTAGTCTTTCTCGAGCTCAGTCGAGCTTCTTGACCTGGTCGAAGCCGAGCTCGACCGGAACCTGGCGCTCGAAGATGTCCACGAGCACCTTGAGCTTCTGCTGATCGGGGTTGACATCGACGATCTCGCCGTCGAAGTCGGAGAGCGGCCCGCTCGTCACCTTGACCGACTCGCCGAGCGAGTACTCGATCGTGGCGCGCGCCCGGTCGCCGCCGGCGGCCGCGCCGGTCTTGAGGATGCGGTCGACCTCGGGCTGCGAGAGCGGCACCGGCTTGGAGCCCGCGCCGACGAATCCGGTCACGCCGGGCGTGTTCTTCACGACCGTCCACGCGTCGTCGTTCAGGTCCATGTTCACGAGCACGTACCCCGGGAGCACGCGCTTCTCGACCTGGACCTTCTGGCCGTCCTTCGTGTCGATCACCTGCTCGGTCGGCACGACGACCCGGCGAAAGCGCTGGCGCTGCCCCATCGACTCGATGCGGTGCTCCAGGTTGGCCTTGACCTTGTTCTCATGGCCGCTATAGGTGTTGACGACGTACCAGCGAAACATTCGTGTCCTTTACTGAACTGGGCTCAATTGCCCAAGAAGACCTTGGAAACCACAGGCTTCCAGACAAGGTCGTTGATATAGAGGAAGATCCCCACGACGACACAGGCGACGAGCACGACGACGGTGCCCTGGATCACCTGCGCCTGGCCGGGCCACTCCACCTTCCGAAGCTCGGCCCAGGCCTGCGCGATGAAGCTCCCGTGGCGCTCTTCGGGCTGCCCGGGCTGTGCCCGGACGGCGGGGGTGCGCTCTGAGCGCGCGTCGGACATCGGGCTAGCGCGTCTCCCGGTGCGGGGTGTGGCTGCCGCACCAGCGGCAGTATTTGCGGAACTCGACGCGGTCCGGCGTGTTCCGCTTGGACTTCATCGTCTGGTAGTTCCGCCGCTTGCACTCCGTACAGGCGAGCGTGATCGCAACTCTGACTCCGGTCTTGGCCATGTCTCTTCTCTAAGAGTGGGTGGTTGACCTCAGGAACTTGAACATCAGGCAGGCTGACGCACCGCCCTGGGGCCGCGGGATTGTAGCGGGACCCGGGTAAAAGCGCCTTCAGTTCGACCTGGAGCCGCAACTCGAACCGGTGTCAGACACCCTGTGGAGGCTGCGGGACGTGCGGTGCCTGTGACACGGGTGTCAGACACCTATAGCGGCGGGTGGGTTCGAACCACCGACCTTCGGGTTCGGCTGATCCCCTACTCTGCCGCGATGGGTCACACCGCAACCTGCGACCTTGAGGGGCCCCACGAGCACGAGCACGAGGACGCGGGGCACGGGCACACGGAGCACGAGCACGAGGACGCGGGGCACGGGCACACCCACGGGCTCATTGATCGTTCGATTGTCGAATCACGCGATGGCGTCAGAACGGTCTCGATCAGCCTCGTGGTTCTGACGGTCGCCGCAATCATCCAGACGATCATCTTCGTCGCGACCGGGAGCGTCGCACTACTTGCGGACTTGATCCATAACTACGGCGACGGGCTGACCGCGATCCCACTCGGCATCGCGTTCTACCTCCGGTCGGCTCGAGGCGAACGCTGGGCCGGTCTCGCCGTCGTGCTCGCGATTCTCGTCAGCGCGCTCGTCGCCTTGTACGAGACGATCCAGCGGCTCATCCACCCCCAGCACCTCTCTCACCTTTGGGTGCTCGCGGGTGCCGGAGTCATCGGCTTCATCGGCAATGAGATCGCCGCACGCGTTCGCCTTCGGGGAGGCAGGCGACTTGACAGCCCGGCGCTGATCGCAGATGGGAACCACGCTCGGATCGACGGTTTCGTTTCCCTGGGAGTCGTCGCAAGTGCCGCTGTTGTGGCGCTCGGAGTTCGCCTGGCAGATCCGCTGATCGGGATCGCGATCACCGCAGTGATCCTCAAGATCACGTGGGACTCATGGAAGACGATCTATGGCAGCGGCCACCACGATCATCAACGCTCGACGAACCGTGACCCAACCGTGAGCTAGAGGCTTGATGTGAAATGCCCGCGCACCCGCGGATGGTGGCTCAGACGCGGCGCAGCTCGCCCGGTTCGGGCTTGAACGTAGACCCCGCTATGCCCTGCGCCCGACCCGAACGACCTGCTTGGTCTGAGCCATCCCCGCAGGCACGCAATTCCACAT
>JBKJQL010000068.1:0-19780 GCA_046594035.1 Gaiellaceae bacterium | reverse complement strand
GGTTGATGCCACGGGGGCGTGGGTGTGGGGGCGGATCCAGACCAAGCAGGACGTTCGACTCGCCCGCTGGACAGCCGGGATGGCTGTTCAAGGGCGAGGCGGGCGTCATGCGCCGCGTCTGGGCCGTTCCCGGACGGGCGCAACCGTGGCATCAACCATCTAGGCGCCAGGCCGGTCCGTTCCGGCACTTTCAACTGGGCGCCTGATCATGGCCGGGATGCACGAGCGGCTCGAGATCGACGACGCTATGTGTGGCGCTGGCTCGGCGGAGGGCTTGCGGATTCCTAGCCGGGCCATAGACTCGCCCTCGTGAGCCCGGTTCTCCGCGTCGTCCTGAAAGTCCTCGGCTTCGGTGCGCTCGTCGCCGGTGGGCTGTTCGTGGCGGCGGTTGCGTTCTTCACGGCGGTGCTGATCGGCCCGCTCGTCTTCTGGCTCGCCTGGAACGTCCTGAACTTCGCGCACGCGGTCGGCCTGCCGGAGCTCGGCTTCTGGGCCGTCCTCCTCGCAACGCTCTTCCTCGTCGCCGGCTGGTTCGGGAAAGTGCTGATCACGGCGATCGTCTTCCTCTTCGATCCGTCGTGGTTTCACGGCGCGGCGCAGGTGCACTGGCCCGCGGCGACGTTCAAGAACTTCGTCGCCCTCGCCTTGCTCGCACTCCTCGCCGCCCGTCCGCACTCGCATGCGCACAAGCACAAGCGGAGCGTCCACTGACGCTCGTCGCCCTGATCGTCCTCCTGCTGTTCATCGGCCTGCCCATTGCGCTCCTCGTGTGGCGGTTCAAGCGTGGTGAGGAGTCGGTCGCGGGCGGTTCGATGGGCTCGCAGTTCTTCGGACGCAAGCAGGAGGACTGGGGCCCGAAGTCGTCCTAGCGATACCGTCGCAGGGTCGGCCCGGGCGACACGCGATAGAGTCACACAGGGTGGCGGCCGAAGAGATCAAGATCGGGCCTCTCGCGATTCGCTTTCTCGTCGAGGGAGCTGAATCCGGCGGGAGCGTTGCGACGTTCGAATGTGACGTTCCCGCGGGAGCGAAGGTACCCGCTCCACATAGCCACGACGCCTACGAGGAGACGATCTACGGTCTGCGCGGCGTCATGACGTGGACAGTCGAAGGCACTGCGACCGACGTCGCACCCGGTGACGTGGTCTGCATTCCGCGCGGCGCCGTGCACAAGTTCGAGAACAACGGCAGCGAGGATGCCAGTGTGCTTGTGATCGTCACCCCGGGAATCCTCGGCCCGGACTACTTCCGCGAGGTTGCCGCGGTCATCGAGGTCGCGGCCGGCGGCCCGCCCGATCTCGCGGAGGTCGGTGCCGTGATGCGCCGGCACGGGCTCACGGCTGCTCCCTAGACCGCCGACTCGAGCAACTCGGCGTGCTCGTCCTCGGGCGGTGTGCCGTACACGTAGACGAGCAGATCCTCGTCGCCGTGGTTCACGGTCTGGAGCGGTGTGCCCGGCGCCACGTGGACGAGCCCGCCGAGTGTCACGTCGTTCCGTTCCGGCGGCTCGCCGAGATACATGGTCAGCGTTCCGTGGAGCACGACGAACGTTTCCTCCTGGAGTGGATGTCGGTGACGGCGACCGTGCGCGCCCGGCTCGTACCGCCAGAGGTTCGCGCGCGTGTGCGCGAAGCCTGCGACGTCGCTCAGCTCGGCAACATGGCGCGCGGGCTCTCCGGGCTCGTGCGGCCGCGTCAACCACTCGAGCTCCGCCGAACGAACCACGCGAAAGGACATGCGCGCACCCTAGATGGACGAACTCGGAGGCGGGCCGCGTGTTCAGCACGTCGTCCGGGCTCGCCCAGCCGCGGCGCGTAGTGGCGACGGCGAGACGCATGTTCCCGAGACCGTGCGCGGCCAGTGTTTCCAGGCGCTCGGCAATCGTCGCGTTGTCGGGCAGGGGCACGGCGGTAGTGTCCCCAAGATGGCAACCGTCGTCGTCCCCTTCCGCAGCACCGATCCGAAGCGACGCCTGTCGCAGGTGGTCGAGGCCGATCGCGTCCGGCTCGCGCACGCGATGCTCGACGACGTCCTCGCGGCCGCCCAGCCCCTCGGCGACGTCCTCGTGGTCTCTGCGACGGCGCCCGACCTGCCGGACGGCGCCCGGCACGTGCCCGACCCGCGACACGGTCAGGGCGCGGCTGTGCGGGCCGCTCTCGACGCGGCCGTGGCGGCCGGACTCCCCGGGCCGTACGTCGTCGTCAACGCCGACCTGCCGTGTGCGACGACGCGAGACCTCCTCGCGCTCGTTGGCGCGCTGCCCGAGCACGGGCTCGCCCTCGCTGCCGCCCCCGACGGCACGACGAACGCGCTCGCCTTCTCCGAGGATGGTCTCTTCGAGCCGGTCTACGGCCCCGGCAGCGCGGAGCGGTTCGCGGCCCTGGCGCCGTCGATCCGGATCGACGCCCCGAATCTCATGGATGACGTGGACACACCCGAAGATCTCACGCGGCTCGTGGAGCGGCTCGGCCCCCACACCCGGCGCGTGCTGGCCTCGCTGCGGCTCGAGTCCGCAGCGTGAACGTCGCGGTCCTCTCGGGAGGCATCGGCGGCGCGCGGTTCCTTCGCGGGGTCGTGGGTGTCGTCGATCCAGGCAACGTTTCCATCGTAGGCAACGTCGCGGACGACATCGAGGTACTGGGTCTTCGGGTCTCGCCCGATCTGGACAGTGTCCTCTACACGCTGACCGGTCTCTCCGACGAGGAGCGCGGGTGGGGCCGAGCCGGCGAGACCTGGCAGGCGCTCGACACGGTCGACGTGCTCGGCGGCGAGTCCTGGTTCCGGCTCGGCGACCGCGACATCGGTCTGCACCTCGTGCGCACGGAACTGCTTCGGCACGGCATCCCGCTCTCGGAGGCGACGGAACGCATCGCGCACGCGCTCGGCCTCGAAGCGCGCCTGCTGCCCGCGACGGACGACCCGCTGCGGACGTTCATCGAAACGCCCGAAGGGACCTTCCCGTTCCAGACCTGGTTCGTCGCCCGCGGTCATCGCGACGACGTCGACGCCGTGCACTACGCAGGCTCGCCGGAGGCGACGCCCGCGCCGGGCGTGATCGACGCGCTCACGTCGGCCGACGTGATCTTGATCGCGCCGAGCAATCCCTATGTCTCGATCTGGCCGATCCTGGCGGTCGCCGAGATCCGCGCGGCGCTGGAGCAGCGGACCGTTCCGTGTGTCGCGGTGAGCCCGCTGATCGGCGGCCGGGCAGTGAAAGGCCCGGCGGACAGGATGCTGGAGAGGCTCGCCGGGGGCACCGCGCCGACGCACGTCGCCTCGTGTTACGCGGGGCTGATCGATGCGCTCGTGTTCGACGACGCCGACGCGCCTGCCGATCTCGGCTCGGATGTGCGCAGCGTGGTGACGGCCACGCTGATGACCGACCTCGAAGCGGCTCGCAGGCTCGCTGCGGCGGCGCTCGACGCCGCGGGGGCGCACGCGTGAAGGTCGCCATTCTCGGAGGCACCGGCAGCTTCGGGCTCGCACTCGCGCGGCGCCTAGCGGCGCTCGGCGAGGACGAAATCGTGATCGGCTCGCGCGATGCCACTCGTGCGCAGGAAGCAGCGGGCGAGTTGGGCGCGGGCGTGACCGGCGCGACCAACGAGGAGGCAGTGCGGGGCGCGGACCTTGCGGTCCTGGCGGTGAAGGCGGACGCGGCGCTCGAGACGGCGCGCGGCGTCGCCGAAGCCCTTGGCGACACGCCGTTGCTCAGCGTCGCCACGTTGATCCAGTTCCAGAAGGGCATCGGTGCGCTGCCCGACCCCGACGCCCTGAGCCTGGCCGAGCGAGTGCAGCAGGTGGTGCGGGCGCCGGTGACGGCGGGCTTGCACTCGATCGCTGCGGCGAATCTCGACGAGGCGCCGCCGGAAGAGGACGCGCTGATCTGCGGCGACGATGCCGACGCGAAGGAACTGACGCTGCAGCTCGTCGACAAGCTCGTCGCCGGACGCGCGCTCGATGCAGGTCCGCTTGCGAGCGCGCGCGCACTCGAAGGACTCACCGCGGTGATCGTCAATCTGAACCGCCGGTACAAGGCGCACGCCGGCGTGCGCCTCACCGGGATCGAATGATCTCGATCATTCCCGTGTACGGCCTGCCGGAGATCCGCGAAGGCGACGATCTCGCTGCGCTGGTCGTCGGGCTGATCGAGCTCGAGGACCACGACGTGGTCGTGCTCGCGCAAAAGGGCGTCTCGAAAGTCGAGGGGCGCGTCGTGCACCTCGATGGCGTCGAGGCATCCGAGGACGCGATCCGCATCGCGGCGGGCGAACGCGACCCCCGCGAGATCGAGGTGATCCTCGGCGAGGCGAAGAGCATCATCCGGGAGCGGGGCCCGCTGCTGATCACCGAGACGCGCCACGGGTTCATCTGCGCGTCGGCCGGCGTCGACCACTCGAACGCGCCAGGCCCCGGCATGCTCGTCCTGCTTCCTCTCGATCCCGACGCAAGCGCTCGCCGGATCCGCGACCGCGTGCGGGAGCTGACGGGCCGCTCGGTCGGGGTGGTGATCACGGACTCGTTCGGCCGTCCGTTCCGTCACGGCACGACGGACGTGGCGATCGGGATCGCGGGCATCCCGGCGATCCTGGACCTACGAGGCACGACGGACCGTGCGGGGTACGAGCTGCGCGCGAGCCGGACCGCGATCGCCGACGAGATCGCGGCGGCCTCCGATCTGGTGCGCGGGAAGGCCGAAGGAGTGCCCGCTGTGGTCGTTCGCGGGCTTCAGCTGGCGGGCGACGGCACCGCCCAGGAGTTACTGATCGAGCGCGAGCTCGACCTGTTCGCCTAGCGCCTGTCCTGGTTTTGTCCTTTTAAACGGGGCTTCACACAATTTTTAGACGTTCTCCCGACGGCACCCACCGGGTGGCTGGTTACCGTTCCGCGGTCACCGGGTGCGGATACGCCCAGCCCTCGCCCGGCTAACCCCTCGAAGCCACTGCGGACTTTCGGGCCAAAGGAGGACAACCGACTTGCGTTTCACCCTGCCGTCAGGCCTTGCTCTGCTTGCGGCCATCCTGGCCTTTGCCCTGGGCGGGACGGCGTCTGCCCGCCAGAGCGTGCGCCCCGATCAACCCGTCTCGATCGCTGCCCTGCGGTCGATGGTCGACCACTACCGAAAGCTCGCCTGGATGTACGAGCGCGCGGCCGACGCGCAGCGGACGCCGACGGCGTTCAGCGACCGGCGCAGCACCGATCGTCCGTACCTCCAGTGGTCGATCGACACCTGGGCACGCCGGTCGGAGGCTGCACGCCGCCAGGCAGTGGCGAAGATCCAGCGCGGCCTCTCGATCCGTCTCCCTCAGTCTCCGCCGCTGCACGCCCGGCTCTCCAAGCGCGTGTCCTACAGCCGCCAACTCGCTCTCCACCTCCGCCGGATCTACCCCGGCACGGTGACGCGGAGGTTCGCGAGCGCCACCGCCGCCACGGGCCGCGAGACCCTCCGGCTCTGGCAGCAGCGCAGCGCTCTCGCGGCCGTCGAGGTTGCGGAGCACCGGCTGGACGGCCTGGGCGTCCCGGTGTGGCTGAGCGACGCGTTCATATGCATCCATCGCTACGAGGGCGCCTGGACCGCCAATACCGGCAACGGCTACTACGGCGGCCTCCAGATGGACATCGCCTTCCAGAGCCATTACGGAGCCGATTTCATGCGGCTCTGGGGCACCGCCGACCACTGGCCGCCCCGGGCGCAGATCCACGCGGCGGTTCGTGCGCACCAGTCCGGCCGCGGCTTTTACCCCTGGCCGAACACCGCTCGGGCCTGCGGCCTCCTCTAGAGCCAAACCCTCAAGCCCGGAGCCGTTGGAGCCGATGGAATCTCGATGGTGCGGCAGATTGCGGCGCGCGACCCCCTGCCCGACGCGCGCGAGACACAAGAGGGCAGCGGTCGCCCCGAGGCGCTCGTCGAGTCCTACCGCCGGTTGGCGGAGGTGTTTCACCACGTTCTCTCGGCGCAGAGCCTCGACACGCTCCTCGACCGGATCGCGGACACCCTTCGCGACCTGATGCCCTACGAGGCACTGCACGTCTACGAGGTCGACGACGAAGCACGCGAGTTGATCCCCGTGCTCGCCCGCAGCGAGTACCAGGACGAGATCATGCAGAGCCGCGCGCCGTTCGGTGAGGGGATCACCGGCTGGGCCGTCGAGCACCGCCGCCCCGTCTGGACGAATCGCGCGCACCTCGATCCGCGGGTGCAGCACGTGCCGGGGACGCCCATCGAGCCAGAGGCGCTGATCACCGTGCCGCTGATTGCCCGCGGCGCGCTGAAGGGTGCGCTCAACATCTATCGCCTCGGCGAGAACGCCGTGTTCTACGAGCACGAGTTCGAGCTCGCGAAATGGTTCGGCGATGCCGCAGCGCTTGCGATCGACAATGCGCAGGTCAAGGAGCGCCTCGAGCATCTCGCACAGACCGATTCGCTCACCGGTCTCTACAACCATCGCTTCTTCCATGAGCGCCTCCGATCGGAGTTGACGCGCGCATCGCGCTCGCACGACCCGGTCGCAGTGCTCATGTTCGACCTCGACGACTTCAAGCGGGTCAACGACGTCTACGGCCACGGTGCCGGCGATCAGTTGCTCGTCCAGATCTCACGGCTCGCGCTCGAGACGGTGCGCGGTTCGGATGTCGTCTGCCGCATCGGCGGCGAGGAGTTCGGCGTGATCATGCCGTCGTGCGACGCGGGCGATGCGCTTGCACTCGCGGCGCGCTTCACCGAACGCCTGCGCGAGGTGGAGTTCGAGCCGGCCGGCCACACGACCGTATCGATCGGGATCTCGCAAGGCCCGCAGCACGCGATGAACCCGCGCGAGCTCGTCGCTTGCGCAGAGGCCGCGATGATGACTGCGAAGGCGCGTGGCAAGGACCAGACCGTTCTCTTCGACGACGGCGAGACCGAGCGTCCCACGCCCGGTTCCGCGCGCGACGTCCGTTCGATTGCGCACCTCAAGATGCTGCAGTCACTGGCCGGCAAGCTGAACCGCCTCAACGACGTGCAGCAGATCGGCGCGACGATCGCGACCGAGCTGCGGCTGTTGATCGACTACCACAACTGTCGCGTGTCCTTGCGCGACGGGGATGAGCTGCGTCCGATCACCTTCGTCGGCGATCACGACACCGAACTGGGCAACGCCGCTGAGGCGTACACCACGAAGGTCGGCGTCGGCATCACGGGCCGTGTCGCGGAGACCGGCGAGTCACTGCTTGTGCCGAACGCACTCGAGTGCGAGTTCGCGATCAAGATTCCCGGCACCGAGGAGCTTGAAGAGTCGCTCGCCGTCGTGCCGTTGCGATACGGCTCGCGGGTCACCGGTGTGATCGTGATCTCGAAGCTCGGTCTCAACCAGTTCGACGACGACGACGTTCGGCTGCTCGAAGTCCTTGCAGGCCAGGCGTCGGTCGCGCTCGAGAACGCGCGGCTCTACGAGCAGCAGCGCCTCGAGGCGGAGGCTGCGAAGGAAGCAGCCGAGATCGCGAACGCACTGCTCGAGGCGAGCCGCGAGCTCGCGACCGCCGAGACGCCCGAAGATGTCCTCGGCCGCAGCGTCGAGGTGACGACGCGCGTCCTCGCAGCCGAGCGCGCTGCGCTCTGGATCGAGGAGGACGGCGAGCCGCACGACCTTGTCGCGCGTGCATCGTTCGGGTACCCGCGTGAGGGGGATCCGACGGGTCGGCACCGCTATCCGCATCACGTTGCGCACGATTGGTTGCAGCGCACTGAGCCGTTCGTGCTCGAACCGGGTGACCTGGCCGCGATCGAAGGCTTCGACGGCGATGCCAGTACGCGGCTCGTCGTCGCGCCACTGAGGCTCGAGCACAACCGCGTCGGCGCGCTGACCGCGACGGTCGGCGACCGCATGCTCGACGACCGGCAGATGCGGCTGCTCGCGGGTCTCGCGCACCAGGCGAAGCTGGCGATCGAGAGCGCCGAGCACTACCTCAGCCTGGAGCGCACGTTCGTCTCGACCGTCGCGGCGCTCGCCAACGCACTCGAGGCAAAGGACGACTACACGGCTTCACATGCGCGGTGGATCACCGACATGTCGATGCTCGTCGGGCGCGAGCTCGGCTTCGACCGCGACTGCATGAAGCGCCTCGAGCTCGGTGCGTTGTTCCACGACATCGGCAAGATCGGGATCCCGTCCGAGATTCTGCAAAAGCCCGGCCCGCTGACCGACGAGGAGTTCGAGATCGTCAAGGAGCATCCTGAGCTGGGCGAGAAGATCCTGGCGCCGATCGAGCGCCTGGAGGACGTCCGGCCGATTGTCCGCTCATGCCACGAGCGCTGGGACGGCCTCGGGTACCCGGACGGCAAGTCGGGGACCGACATCCCCGTCGAGTCGCGCGTGGTGCTCGTCTGCGACGCCTTCCACGCGATGGTCACCGACCGGCCCTACCGCGGCGCGCTGCCGCACGAGGAAGCGGTTCGGCGGCTGCAGGAGTCGTCGGGCACCCAGTTCGACCCGACCGCCGTCGAGGCGTTCGTTCGGCTGTACGACGCGGGCAAGATTCTCCCGCTCGAGAGTTAACGCGTCTCTTCGAGGCGCCAGATCGTCCCGACGTCCTGGAACCCGAGCCTCTGCAGGATCGGATACGAGGTGTCCACCATCGCCTCGGTGACGAGCGCGGGCGTGCCGCGCTCCACGGCGTAATCCCACCGCGCGCTGACGAGTGCGCGATAGAGCCCGCGCCCACGCGCCCAGGGCACGGTCGAGCCGGCAATGAGGAAGACGCCACGGTCGGAGGGGATCGCGAGCCCGGTGGCCGCCGCTTTGCCGTCGAGCAGTGCGAGGAAGCCCACCGGAACGCCGTGCTCGATCGCCTCCGCGAACTCGGTCTCCAGCTGCGCCTCCTGGCCCTCGCGGCGCTCTTGCGAGACCTCGAAGGCCTCCCACTGCACCTCGCGTGAAGCGACGAAGTCCTCGTAGGTCTCGATCCGTCGCACGTCGATGCCGTCCGAGGTCACGGGCGGCGGCGCGACGAGGACCATCGCGCGCAGCTCAGGGCCGTTCTTCGTCGGCGCAAACCCGCAGGCCCTCAACAGCTCCACGATGTTGGCGGGCCTGGCAGTAGGCCCGACCCACCACGTCTGCGGCTTGTCGGGCGGCACGAGCTCGTGGACGAGCTCGATCACCGCGTCCAGCTCTTCCTCCTTGAAGTCCATTGCGCTGATCCCGGCCCACACGCTTCCCTGGATCACGCAGATGCGCCCGTCGTCGAAGCGCGTCACGGACGCGCCCTCGGCAATCGGTGCGAAGCGGTCGGGAGTGAGCGCGTATTCGCGTAGCTCGTCGCTGATCACCGGAGCTGCTCCTCCCACTCGCCGGCGAGAAGCCGCGGCACGACGTCGTCGAGCAATCGCAGCGTCATACCCCAGAGAACGCGTTCGCCAACAGGGATTCCGTCGACGAGGAGCCCTTCGGGGAAATGCGCCGAGGTGAACAGGAGCTCGCGCCGCACATGCGGGTCCCACAGCTCGTCGACGGCCGGAGTCAGCACCTCGACGACCTCGTCCGCGTTCGGCTTCCACTCGAGCATCGGCGGGATCCGCCCGAGGAATGCGTGCACCTCGAAGTCGGTCGGGCCGCTGCGCACCGAGCCGACCTCCGCGAGCACGTGCACGTCATCCGGCGACAGGCCGATCTCCTCCTCGGCCTCGCGGAGCGCGGTCGCGAGCAGCGTCTCGTCTCCCGGATCGACCTTGCCGCCCGGCAGCGCGAGCTGTCCGCCGTGCAGGCCACGGTCGGTGCGCAGGATCAGGACGAGCCGCAGGCGGCCTTCTTCGTCCCGGAACACCGGGACGAGGACCGCAGCGATGCGGCGCTTAGAGCCTTGATGTGGATTTAGGGCACTCACGGATGGTGGCTCAGACGCGGCGCAGCTCGCCCGGTTCGGGCTTGAACGTAGGCACCGCTATGCCCTGCGCCCGACCCGTGCGACCTGCTTGGTCTGAGCCATCCCCGCAAGCACCCCAACCCACATCAAGGCTCTAGACGACGAACTCGTCGGCAACCGAGAGCGCGTCGTCGAGCGCGTCGAGTGCCTCGTCCAGCTCTTCGCGCGTGATCGTCAGCGGCGGGCAGCACATGACGACGTTCCAGTGCGTCATGAGATAGAGCCCGCGGTCGAGCGCGCGCTTCATCACAGCACCCATCGGCTTCGCGTCCTCGCCCGTGGCGTTGTACGGGACGAGCGGCTCACGGGTCTCGCGGTTCCTGACGAGCTCGAGCCCCCAGAAGCAGCCGAGGCCGCGGACCTCGCCGATCGACGGGTGCTTCTCGGCGAGCTTCGCCAGCTCGACACGGAACACGTCGCCCATCGCGGCGGCGTTCTCGACGATCCCTTCCTCCTGGAACGCCTCGATCGACGCGACGCCCGATGCGCAGGCGAGCGGGTGGCCGCTGTAGGTCAGCCCGCCGGCGAAGTACTTGTCACGCACCCACTCGGCGACCTCTTCGCGCACGACCATCGCACCGAGCGGGACGTAGCCGGAGTTGATGCCCTTCGCGACGGTGAGGATGTCCGGAACGACGTTCCAGTTGTCGACCGCGAACCACTTGCCGGTGCGGCCGAACCCCGCCATCACCTCGTCGGCGATCAGCAGGATGCCGTGGCGGTCGCAGACCTCGCGGATCGACTGCAGGTAGCCGTCGGGCGGAACGATGATGCCGTTCGTGCCGGTGACCGTCTCGAGGATCACGGCCGCGACAGTGTGCGCGCCCTCGTACTGGAGGATCTCTTCGAGGTGCGGCGCTCCGGTGCAAACCGGGCACGGGTCGGGGTGGCCCGCCGGGCAGCGGTAGGTGTACGGGTCGAACATCCGCACGACCCCGGGGATGCCGGGCTCGGCCGCCCAACGGCGCGGGTCGCCTGTGAGGGTGATCCCCGCGGCGGTCGCGCCGTGATAGCTGCGGTAGCGGGCGATGATCTTGTGGCGGCCGGTGTACCAGCGCGCGAGCTTGATCGCGTTCTCGTTCGCCTCCGCGCCGCCGTTCGTGAAAAACGACATCGAAAGATCGCCGGGCGTCACCTCCGCGAGCAGCTTCCCGAGCCGGGAGCGAGACTCGGTTGCCATCGGCGGCCCGATCGTCGCGAGCTTCTCCGCCTGGTCCTTGATCGCCTGCACGATCTTCGGGTGCGAGTGGCCGATCGACACGTTGACGAGCTGCGAGGCGAAGTCGAGGTAACGGTTTCCGTCGTAGTCCCAAAAGTACCGCCCCTCGGCGCGCTCGACCGCGATCGGGTTGATCGCGTTCTGCACGCTCCAGGAGTAGAGGACGTATTTCTTCGCGTCCTCGACGATCTGCTTGCCGAGCTCGGATTGTGTCTGTGTGGTGGCCATGGCCCGATCCTACAAGCGGTCGACGAGGACGCGGATCTCTCCGAGGCCGTCGAAGCCGAGGCTCTCCAGGATCGGCCGGGAGAGCTTCCCGGCCTCGGTACAAAGGAGGGGTGTGCCGCGTTCGACGGCGTCGCGCCAGCGGGCGTGCACGAGTGCCGTGTAGTAGCCGTTGCCCCGCTCGGCCTCGAGCGTTCCCCCTCCGAGTAGCGCGACTCCGTCGACTCCGTACGCGGAGCGCGCGAACGCGACGGGGCGGCCGTCAGCGCGAGCGAGATAGGTCTTGGTGATCCCGTCGTCGCGCACGGACTCCCATTGCCCGGCATTTCCGGTTCGCATTCGCTCGCGTTCGTCGGGTGTGATCTCCATCGTCATCAGGTCGATGTCCTGCGCAGCCAGGAAGTCCTCGAGGGTGTCCACGCGAACGATCTCGATGTCGGGAGGTGAACCGGCAGGCAGGTGGTCGAGGACGAGTGATCCGAGCAGCGGCTCGTCCTCGTCCGGCACGAGGCCTTCGGCTGCGAGCAGGTCGACGATGTCGTCCGGGGTCGAGAGCTCACCCACCCACCAGGTCACACGAGCCCGCTCGGCCTCGCGTGCGATCGCGCGGGTTTCCTTGACGGCTGCGTGCACTTCCCCCGCGTCGGCGAGGCGGATGCGCTGCACCAGCGACCCGCCAGGGCCGCGCGGGACGCACGCGTACCCCGTGGTGATCACGGCGTTCAGCTCGCGGCGCGGCGGGATGTGGAGGACGAAGTCCTCGCACAACTCGAGGGGTGTCGGGGTCAAAGGCGATCCGCGAACAGCCGGATCTCACCGTGGCGCTCGAAGCCAAGGCCGTCGAGGACCGGCGCCGACATCGGGCCGGCCTGCACGACAAGCAGGGGAGTTTCGCGCTCCACCGCGTGATCCCAGCGCGCGCGCACGACGGCGCGGTAGATGCCACGGCCGCGCGCTTCGGGGAGCACCGCGCCGCCCATCAGCGCGACGCCTTCCTCCAGGTCGAGCGCCCGTCCGAAGCCGACGGCACGGCCGTCCTCGAATGCCGCCCAGAGGTGTGCCATGCCGCTGGCCCGGTCATCGGCGAAGTGCCCGGCCGCCGCGGCACGCCGCTCTTCCCGTTGCTCGTCCGAGACCTGCCAGACCTCCCAGTCGACTGCCATTGCCTCCAGGAACTGCTCGACCGTCTCCACCGGCCGCACGTCGACGTGCGGTGTGGCCGGCGGTTCGGTGTCGGACGTCATGCCGGTCAGCACGGGCTCGTCGCTCGGTTCCAGCCCGTTCGCGAGCAACTCGTCGGCGAGAGACGGAGGGGACGACCAGCCCACCCACCATTCGACGAGCGGCAGGCCCCGCCGCCGCGTCTCCTCGCGCGGCGGCAGGCCCCGCCGCCGCGTCTCCTCGCGCGCCCACTCGATCGCCGGAGAACGGGCACGGAGCATCCAGGCATCGTGGGGCCCGGCGACGTAGGTGTAGTCGTCGGTGACCACCTTCGGGTACCGCGGGTGGGGAAGGACGTAGGCGCCCGTGTTCTCGGCGAGCTGGGAGCGGGTCGGCATCCCTGGACGCTACCGCGCTACGCTCCTTACGACCACGCTAGGAGGACACCCAATGACAGACGTCGTCGACGCACCCACAGCAGTCAAGCCGATCAACCACTGGATCTTCGGCAAGCCCTACGCCGGGCAGTCCGGACGCTCCGGCCCAGTGTTCAACCCCGCGACGGGCGAGCAGTCGGGCGCGGTCGACTTCGCTTCGGTCGAAGAGGTCGACAAGGCGGTCCAGGCGGCGAAGCAGGCTTTCCCCGCATGGCGGGCGCTCTCCCTGGCCAAGCGCGCCGAACTGTTCTTTGCGATCCGCGAGCTCTTCCACGAGCAGCGCGACGAGCTCGCACGGTTCCTGACCCTCGAGCACGGCAAGGTGCTCTCCGACGCGATTGGTGAGGTGACGCGCGGGCTCGAGGTGATCGAGTTCTGCTGCGGCCTCCCGCATCTCTTGAAGGGCGGCATGACGGAGCAGGCCTCCACGGGCATCGACGTCTACTCGATCCGCCAGCCGCTCGGCGTCGTCGCGGGCATCACGCCGTTCAACTTCCCCGCGATGGTCCCGATGTGGATGTGGGCGCCTGCGCTCGCGTGCGGCAACACGTTCGTGCTCAAGCCTTCGGAGAAGGATCCGTCGGCGTCGTTCTTCACGGCGGAACTGCTCAAGCAGGCGGGGGTGCCCGACGGCGTCTTCAACGTGGTCAACGGCGACAAGGTCGCCGTCGACGCGATCCTCGACCACGCGGACATCGCGGCTGTCTCGTTCGTCGGCTCGACGCCGATCGCCAAGTACGTCTACGAGACCGCGACCGCGAAGGGCAAGCGCTGCCAGGCGCTCGGCGGTGCGAAGAACCACATGATCGTGCTGCCGGATGCCGACATCGACATGGCGGCGGACGCCGCGGTGTCTGCCGCATACGGGTCGGCAGGCGAGCGCTGCATGGCGGTCTCGCTGGTCGTCGCGGTCGGCGAGTCCGCCGACCCGCTGATCGAGGCGATCCAGGCCCGCATCCCGAACGTCAAGGTCGGCGACGGCATGGACAGCTCCAGCGAGATGGGGCCGCTGATCACTCGCGAGCATCGCGACAAAGTCGCCTCCTACATCGGAGCCGACGAGGGCGCGAAGGTCGTCGTCGACGGCCGCGAGGGCCTGTCGGACGACGGCGGGTTCTTCCTCTCGCCAAGCCTGATCGACGACGTGAAGCCCGGCATGAAGGCCTACGACGACGAGATCTTCGGGCCGGTGCTCGGCGTGACGCGTGTCTCGACCTACGACGAGGCGGTGCGGCTGATCAACGAGAACCCCTATGGCAACGGCACCGCGATCTTCACCCGCGACGGCGGTGCCGCCCGCCAGTTCCAGTTCGAGGTGGAGGCGGGGATGGTCGGGATCAACGTCCCGGTCCCGGTGCCCGTCGCCTACTACTCCTTCGGCGGCTGGAATGCCTCGCTCTTCGGCGACCGGCATATCTACGGGCCGGAAGGAATCGACTTCTACACCCGCTCGAAGGTCGTCACCTCCCGGTGGCCCGACCCGGCCACCTCCAAGGTCGATCTGGGGTTCCCACAGACCCGCTAGCTCGTGTTTGTCTTTTGCAAGTCCTGGTAAAAGACGTGGAATGGACGAACGTGAGGCAGCGAACCGCTCGGCGGCGGCCTACCTGGCGCGGCTACGCCAGCGCCTGACCGAAGGTAAGTCGGAGATCGAGCGCCAGCGCGCCTCGGTGGACGAGACGCATGAGCACCTCGCGGGCATGAGCCGGTGGATCGAGCAGACCGACCGGCAGCTCGGGCAGGAACGCGCGCGGCGCAACGAGCGCGACGACACATAGCTCAAACGCGTAGTACGTTCGATCTGTGACCTGCCCGACCTGTGGGGCCGAGAATCGCGACGAGGCGCGCTTCTGCGACGCCTGCGGCGCTGTGCTCGCCACCGAGCCGGTCCGCGAGCAGCGCAAGGTCGTGACGGTGCTGTTCTGCGACGTGACAGGCTCGACCGCGCTCGGGGAGTCGCTCGACCCGGAGGCGCTGCGGACAGTCATGTCGCGCTACTTCGACGTTGCGCGCGCGGCGATCGAGCGTCACGGCGGCACGCTCGAGAAGTTCATCGGCGACGCCGTGATGGCGGTGTTCGGTGTGCCGACGGTGCGCGAGGACGACGCATTGCGCGCTGTGCGCGCCGCCCAGGAGCTGCGCGATGCAGTCGAGATCGACGTGCGTATCGGCGTCAACACCGGCGAGGTCGTGACCGGCAGCGGCGACTCGCTCGTCACCGGCGACGCGGTGAACGTCGCCGCCCGGCTCGAGCAGGCGGCGGCGCCGGGCGAGGTGCTGCTCGGCTCCGGAACCTACGCACTCGTCCGCAACGCGGTCGACGTCGAACTCCTGCCGCCCATCGACGCGAAGGGCAAGTCTGAGCCGCTGACCGCCTATCGGCTTGGCGCAGTCACCGGCACTGCCGCGTACACCCGGCGCGTGGATGCAGCGCTCGTCGGGCGTGGGCGTGAGCGGCGGCTCCTGGCGGACGCCTGGGAGCGCGCCACCTCGGAGAGCGCGAGTGCGCGCTTCACGATCCTCGGGAGCGCCGGCCTCGGCAAGTCACGGCTCGCGGCCGAGTTCATCGGCGGCCTCGACGCGACGGTCGTCCGTGGGGCGTGTCTGTCCTACGGCGAAGGCATCACCTACTGGCCGGTCGTCGAGGTCGTGAAACAGCTGCTCGGATCGGCGCCTCCTCCCGACCACGCGCTCGCCGCGCTGCTCGGGGACGGGCAGGCGACTGCGGACGACATCGCGTTCGCGGTGCGCAAGCTCTTCGAGGCGGCCGCCGCCGATCGTCCCCTGGTCGTCGTCTTCGACGACCTGCACTGGGCGGAGCCGACGTTCCTCGATCTGATCGAGCACATCGTCGACTGGTCGCGCGGCGCGCCGATTCTGCTGCTCTGCCTGGCGCGGCCGGATCTGCTCGAGTTGAGGGACGGCTGGGGTGGCGGCAAGCTCAATGCGACCACCGTCCTCCTCGAGTCGCTGTCCGCAGACGAGACCGACGAGTTGATCGACGCGCTCCTCGGCGACGACGACCTCGATCCGGTGCTGCGCGACCGCATTCGCTCCGCGGCAGACGGCAATCCGCTGTTCGTCGAGCAGATGCTCGCGATGGTCGAGGAGTCGCCCGACAACGTGACCGTTCCAGGGACGATCCAGGCGCTCCTCTCGGCGCGGCTCGACCAGCTTCCACCCGCGGAGCGCGCGGCCCTCGAACGTGGGGCGGTCGAGGGCCAGGTGTTCCATCGCGGCGCGGTCGCCGCGCTCGCACCGAGCGATCTCAACGTCACCTCGCATCTCTTCGGTCTCGTGCGCAAAGAGCTCGTACGGCCGAGCGTCGCGACGCTGCCAGGCGACGACGCGTTCCGCTTCCGTCACCTCCTGATCCGCGACGCCGCCTACGACGCGCTTCCGAAGGCCGCCCGCGCCGATCTGCACGAGCGCCTCGCGGGGTGGATCGAGGAATGCGCGCCGGACCTCGTCGAGCTGGACGAGATCCTCGGCTACCACCTCGAGCAGGCCGCGCTCTATCGCGGCGAGCTCGGCACGCCAACGGCCGCGCTGGAGCTCCGCGCCGCCGGTCGGCTGCTCGCCGCAGGCACGCGCGCAGCGCGCCGCGGGGATGTCGGAGCAGGCACAGGGCTGCTCGGCCGCGCGCTCCCGCTGGCATCCTCCGACCTCCGGCTACGCGCGGAGGTGCAACTCGAGCTCGCGCGGGCAATCTACGGTCTGGGCGCGATGCCCGAGGCGCTCGAACTGGTGCGCGAGGTAGCCGAGGTCGACGACCTCGATCTTTCGGCCCGCGGCTTCTTCCTGCTCAACGTGATCGAGTGCCACATGGGCGCCCTGTTCGAGGTGAGTGAGGGTGCGATCTCGGAGCGGCTCGCCCTCGTGGAGCAGCTTGGTGTTGACGATCGTACGCTGGCCGAGGGGTACCTGGCCTATTCGCAGCTTCTGTTCTGGAACGGCCGGACGACCGAGCTCGTCGAGGTCGGGAACCGGGCGCTCGCCCATGCGGTCCGTGCCGGCGATGTGCTGCTCGAAGCCGAGGCGAGGATCAGCATCGGCATCGGCACGCTGTACGGGTCGGCCACGTGGGCGGAAGTCGAGGCGCGTTGCAGGGCGAGCTTGCAAGAAGTCGAGCGGTTGGGGCAGCTGATGGCGGGAGCGCGGCAGGGCCTCGCCATCGCTGCCGCCGCGCAAGGACGGTTCGACGACGCGCGCGCGCTCTTCGCGGAGCACCGGGCCGTCCTGGAGGAGCGGGGCCGGAGCATGCAGCTCGCGGCGTACGGCCAGAATCCCGCGTTCTGCGAGATCCAGGCCGGGAACTTCGAGCGGGCGGAGTCACTCGCACGCCTCGCGTGGGATGCGCTCGGAGAGCTTAGTGAGCAGGGGTTCCGATCCACGGTTGGCGCGGTCCTCGCAGAGGCCCTCGCCGAGCTCGACCGGTGCGACGACGCGCTCGCCATCCTCGCCCAGGTGGAGGAGATCGCCACAGAGGACGACTGGCTGACCCAGGCGCACAGTCACTGGGCGCGCGCGCTCGTGGCGCTGAAATCCGACGACCACGAGGGTGCAGTCGCGTACGCCCGGAGGGCGACGCAAGTAGCCGACACGCGTGAATACATGAACCTGAGGACCTACTACTGGATCAGCTTGTGTCGCGTCCTCGTCGCCACCGGGCGAGACGACGAAGCGTGTGTAGCCCTCGTCGAAGCGCAGCGCCTCGCCGACATCAAGCAGTCTTCCCACGACCAGGCACGGATCGACGCGCTCCAGACATCGCTCTAACGCGACGAAAGCCGCGCCGCGAGCGCGACCAGCGCGAGCACGCCATCGACGGTGGCAACGGCGATGAAGAGCGCGGCCGCAAATGGCCCGCCCCGCGCCCAGCCGAACAGCGTCGTGATGATGATCGAGATCACAATGATCCCGAGCCGCTCGGTGCGCGACCAGGAGTCGTAGCCGATCAGCAGGCGCGCCGTCTGCAGCCACCACGGGCCGAGCAACAGCTTCGCGCCGGAGCGCGCCTGCCGCACGAGGGCGGGCAGACGACGGCCCGCGTCGCGCGCCTTGAAGAGGAAGATGATCGCTCCGTAGACGAAGAAATGCACGAGCACGTCGCGGTGCCCGCCGTGCGCGAGCGCCGCGGCCAGGAGCGCTGCTCCGATCGCGCCGTCGAGCAGCGCCAGTGCGAGCACCGCCCACGGGGAGCGGGTCACGGCGTGAACGTGACGGGCTCGCCGAGCAACGTCGTCTGCGCCGGCGTCGTCTCGGCAATCACCTTGCCGCGGCGGATCACCCAGCGCCGCGTCGCGCGCAGGCGAATCACCTCGACGGCGTCCGGTGCGTCGAAGACGATGCAGTCCGCGGGCTTGCCTTCTTCGATCCCGTACTCGTCCTCGACCGCGAGTGTGCGCGCACCACGTTCAGTCGCGCAACGCAGCATCTCGGCGATCTCCTCACGGCCGCTCATGTAGGTGAAGTGGAGTGCGAGGTGCGCGGCGTCGACAAGGTCGGCCTTCCCCATCGAGTACCAGGGATCCATGATCACGTCGTTGCCGAGCGAGACGTTGACGCCCTCGGCGAGCAGCTCTTTCAGTTGCGCGAAGCCGCGCCGCTTGGGGTAGCTGTCGAGCCGCCCTTGGATGAGCGAGTTCGCATACGGGTTGACGACGATGTTGATGCCGGCACGTCTAAGGAAGCCGCGCAGCTTCGACGAGTAGTACGGCTCATACGAGCCCATCGCGGTGCAATGGCTCGCGGTGACGCGCCCGCCGAGCCCGAACTTCACGGTGTCGTCGGCCATCACCTCGAGAAAGCGGCTGTTGGGGTCGTCCGTCTCGTCGCAGTGCACATCGATGCGGCGGTGGTGCTGTTTCGCGAGCTCGAACACGCGATGCACCTCCTTCAGGCCGAGCTCGCTCGTCGGCTCATAGTGGGGGATCCCCCCGACGCAGTCGACTCCGAGCCGGATCGCGTTCTCGAGTTGCGCTTCATCGCCTTCGCGCGCATAGATGCCGTCCTGCGGGAACGCGGTCACCTGGATCGTGCAGAGCTCAGAGAGCTCGTCCCGCACGCGCAACAGTCCCCGCACCATCGCTTCGTTCTCGCCGGAGACGTCTGCATGCGCGCGGATGAAGAGCGTCCCTTGCGCCGCCGACCATTTGACGATCTCGGACGCGCGGTCGAAGACGTCCTGCTCGGTGAGGGACGGCTTCAGCTCGCCCCAGACGTGAATGCCTTCGATCAGCGTTCCGCTCTCGTTGAACCGCGGCCGCCCGACGGTCAGTGACGCGTCGAGGTGCAGGTGACAGTCGACGAGCGGGGGCGTCACGAGCCGGCCGGAGACGTCGATCGTCTCCCGGGACTCCCCGCCCGACACGAAGCGCCCGCCGTCGATGAAGAGATCGCGAGTCGAGCCATCCATCAGCCGGGCGTTCTCGAGCTTCAGATCGATCATCGGCGCGAGCCTAGCGCTGTGGACAACACGTCACACTTTCGTGACGACGTTTGGCGCCGGTTTTCGGCTCACGGAGCGGGATTCCGCTGCGTGACCCCCGTCGTTTGGCGAAGGGCCTTGTCCCGCGTGGACGTGGAGTGTGAGGCAGGCCTGCGGTTAGGGGGTGAGCTTGCGCTCGATGCCGACGTCCGTCCGCATCGCTTCGAGCCAGCCGGCGCGGACGGAGGCAAGGAGCTCCTGGCCGAGCTGGAAGCCCTCGTCGTGCCGCGCGACGATCTCCGCGCCGCGCGCACGGCCTTCGGCCAGCACGGCTGCCTCGTCCACCCCGGTGACCCGGCCGTCGCGGACGCGCCACTCGCCGCCGACCATCACCGACGAGACGGCGAGCGT
>JBKJQL010000060.1:0-2968 GCA_046594035.1 Gaiellaceae bacterium | reverse complement strand
GTCCGCCTTGCTCGCGCTCACAGCCCTCTCGGCTGCCCGACGGGCGCGGTATGCACGGGCACGCAGCGTCTATGCGACAGAGGGCCGCTGGGGGCCCCGCCTCGCCTGGGCGGGGCTCTATTGCGCGGTCACGGGGGCGATCGCGCTCGCGATTTACGGGGGATTGCGGGCCGCTCAGTAACAGCGCTACCCTTCGTCGGCCTTGTTCGAGATCGGAAACAGCCTCCGTGAGGCACGCGTTCGGCGCGGCATCGAGTTTGCGCAGGCCGAGCTCGCCACGAAGATCCGTGGCAAATACCTCCGTGCCCTCGAGGAGGAGCACTTCGAGGTGCTTCCCGCCGAGACGTACGTCAAGGGCTTCCTCCGGACGTACGCCGAGTACCTCGGGCTCGACGGGCAGCTGTACGTCGACGAGTACAACTCGCGGTTCGTCATCGGCGAAGAGCAGACCGAAGCCCGCGCGCGGCGTTCCGCGGCGAGGCCCCAGCGCCGTAACCGGCGGATCGAGACCAACGTCGTGCTCGTCGCACTCGCCGCGATCGCCGTCTTGACGGTGATCGTCATCTCCGCGTGGAAGGCGAGTGGGGGCAAGCCCACGACGCTGACGACGCACACGAAGACCGTCGCGAAGACGAGCACGGGTGCGCCGGCCCCGCTGCTCACGGTCACTGCGCTGCGCGGATCGACGCACCTCACTGCGCGGAGGAACAACGCGCGCGGAAGCGTCGCGTACGACGGGACGATTCAGAAGGGCTCCGATCCAATCTCCATCCGCGGTAGCCGTTTGTGGATGCAGATCGACTCGCCGGAGAACCTGCGCATTCAGGTGCGCGGCAAGCTTGTCCACGTGCCGGGCGGCAAGCCGAAAGTCATCATCGTCACGCCCACCGGTTGGCGCCCCGCCTAACTCTCCGTGCAGCGATCGTCGCGTCGGGCTCAGAGCTCGTGCGCGGCGACCGGAACGATCGGAACGGTCCGTTCGTCGCGGCGTCGTTGCTGCGGCTCGGGATCGACCCGGCCCGCATCACCGTCGTGGGCGACGATCCATCCGATCTCGAAGCGGCTCTCCGCGAAGGGCTCGAACATGACCTGCTCGTCGTCTCCGGGGGTCTCGGCCCGACGCACGACGACCGCACGATCGAGTTGCTGGCCCGCGCAGCGGGCGTGGGACTCCACACCGACGAGGAGCTCGCCGCCCAGATCGAGCAGATCTCGCGGCGGTTTGCCGCGCGGCTGAACCGCTCGTACGCGGACTTCGAGCACGGCGTGCGCAAGCAGGCGACGATCCCCGACGGAGGGTTGATCGTCGGGCTCGCCGGAACCGCGCCGGCCGTGGTGCTCGAAGTGGGGGAGCGTATCGCCGTGGCGCTGCCCGGTCCGCCGCGCGAGCTGCAGGCGTTGTGGCCGCGCGTGCTCGAGTTGGAGCCGATGCAGAGGCTGCTCGCGCGCGCGAGCGCGCCCGAGCGGCGCGTGATGAGGTTCTACGGCGCGTCGGAGTCCGAGGTTGCTCGAGCGCTGGCGGTCGCGGGCGGAGACGGTGACGGCGTGGACGTGACGATCTGCGCCCGTGACTTCGAACTGCACGTCGATCTTTTCGTGCAGCCGGGCGCCGAAGCACGCGCCTCCGAGATCGAGGCCGGGCTCGAGAGCCGGCATCTCTTCTCGCGCGACGAGACTGGGACCGCGGATCTCGTCCTCTCGCTGCTGCGCGAGCGTGGCCTGACGCTCGCGACGGCGGAGTCCTGCACCGGCGGGCTCGTGTCGGCGCGCCTGACGGATGTGCCGGGCTCGAGCGCCGTCTTCGTCGGCGGGATCGTCGCGTACTCGAACGACGTGAAGGCCGCACAGCTCGGCGTTTCCGAAGAGGTGCTGCGGGAGCATGGGGCGGTCTCGGCCGAGACCGCTGCCGCGATGGCAGGCGGCGCGCGCGAGCGGCTGGGGGCGGACGTCGCGGTGTCCGTGACCGGCGTGGCCGGGCCGGATGGCGGCACCGAGGAGAAACCCGTCGGGCTCGTCTTCCTGCATGCGAGCGGGCCGATGGGTGAACAGTCGCTGCGCCTGGAGTTCCCGGCCGACCGGCCGACGATTCGCGGCCGCGCGGCGGTGGCAGCGCTGCATCTCGTGCGCAGACTTGTCACAGAGCCGACACGGACCTGAGGCAGGTGCCCCGGTAGCGTCCCGGGGGCGATGGAAAACAGGGAAGGACTCGGTTCGGCCGGCACGAACATACGTTCTATTCATGTCGTCCGGTCGGCTCTCTACCGTTCGGATCTCGCCGCGGGTGCAAGGCACAGCGCGGGGTCCGGGACGACGCATTGGAAACGGCAGCCCTAGGAGGAGTCGAAGATGGATCGTGAGCAAGCACTGGATACGGCGCTAGGCCAGATCGAGCGTCAGTTCGGCAAGGGCGCCGTGATGAAGATGAACGACGCTGCGCAGGTGGCGATCGGCGCCGTCTCGACGGGATCGCTGTCGCTCGACATCGCGCTCGGCGTGGGCGGGCTCCCGCGTGGCCGGGTCTGCGAGGTCTACGGCCCGGAGTCGTCCGGTAAGACGACGCTCGTCTACCACGTGATCGCCGAGGCTCAGCGCCGCGGCGGGATCTGCGCCTTCATCGACGCGGAGCACGCGATGGACCCGGCGTACGCCAAGCGCATCGGCGTGAACATGGACGAGCTGCTCGTCTCCCAGCCCGACACCGGGGAGCAGGCGCTCGAGATCTGCGAGCTGCTCGTGCGCTCCGGTGCGCTCGACGTCGTGGTAATCGACTCGGTCGCCGCCCTGACGCCCCGGGCAGAGATCGAGGGCGAGATGGGCGACACCCACGTCGGCCTCCAGGCGCGGCTGATGAGCCAGGCGCTGCGCAAGCTTGCGGGCACGCTCAACCGCACCGACACGATCTGCCTCTTCACGAACCAGCTGCGCGAGAAGATCGGCGTCATGTTCGGCAACCCGGAGACGACGCCCG
>JBKJQL010000313.1:0-12589 GCA_046594035.1 Gaiellaceae bacterium | reverse complement strand
CCGACATGTGGGGGTAGAGCGCGTAGTTCTGGAACACCATGGCGATGTCGCGCTCCTTTGGTGACACGTCGTTGACGACGCGGCCGCCGATCGAGAGCGTGCCGTCCGAGATGTCCTCGAGCCCGGCGACCATGCGCAGCGCGGTCGTCTTACCGCAGCCGGAGGGGCCGACCAGCACGAGGAACTCACCGTCGTGGATGTCGAGCGTCAGGTCGAACACGGCCTGGACGCCGTTGTCGTACACCTTGTCGACCTCGTTGAAGGAGACGTCAGCCATGAGTCACGAGATCCTCCAGATATGAATTGCGGGACCGTCGGCCGGAAGCACACCGTGCGGCGCATCCTGACCGTAGAGCGTTTCCAGCGACGTGAAGGGGGTGGAGATCGGATCGTGCGGTGCGCGCGCGGCAAGCACGAGCAGCCGCTCGTCGCCCGTCTCGCGCAGGAAGGCGATCGCGTCCGCAGAGACGTGCAGGTAGCGCAGGCCACCCCGGGCGAGGGTCGTCGAGGCGCGTCGAATGCGCGCCAGCAACTGGACCTCGGCGAGGAAGGTGTGGTCCCAGGTCTCCCGGCGGTCCCACGGCATCGTGCGCCGCGCATCCTCGCCCCAAGCGCCCTCGAGGCCGATCTCGTCTCCGGCGAAGATCATCGGAACGCCGGGCATCGTCATCTGCAGTCCAACGCCGACGAGATGGCGCTCGCGGGTGCCCGCGATCGTCCGGAAGCGCGCGGTGTCGTGGCTGTCCAGCAGGTTCCAGGACTGGACGATTGTCTCCCACGGTACCCCGGCGCGAAAGCGCTTGAGCGCGGCAAACGACGTCTCCCCGTCGAGGCTCGGCACGCCGGCGGGCACGCCCCAGAACTGCTCGAGCTGCTCAGGATGCGGATCGTCGCGCAGGAGCCACGTCCAGAGAGGCTTCAGGAAGCCCGAGTAGTTCATGACGCCGTGCCAGCCGCGAACGCCGAGGTCGGCGCGGAAGTCGTGACCGTGCTCGGCGATCAGCAGCTTGTCGCCCACCTGCGCGCGCATCCACCTCGCGACGTCGTGGTTGAGATCGAGGTCCCGGTAGCGGCCGGTCATGTTCGCAACGTCGACGCGCCACCCGTCGAGCCCGAGGTCGAGGTACTTCGCAAGCACCTCCGCGAAGCGTGCGCGCAGCTCGTCGCTCTGCCAGTTGAGCTTCGGGAGCGAGCGGTGACCAAGCCAGGACTCGTAGCCGCCGGGAATCGAGTCGTCGAAGTAGTAGAAGTCCCGTTCCGGCTGCTCGCCGCGCAGCGCCGCCTCGAACCATTCGTGCCTGTTGCCGGTGTGGTTCGGGGTGATGTCGCCGATGACGCGAATCCCGCGCGCGTGTGCTGCCGCCGTCAGTGATCGCAGCGCTTCGTCGCCGCCGAGCACCGGATCGACATGGGCGAACGTCGTTGCGTCGTACCGGTGGCTCGAGCCTGCGGGGAAGAACGGCGTGAGGTAGATGAGGTTCGCGCCGAGGGACTCGATGTGGTCGAGCCGCTGCTCGATGCCACGCAGGTCGCCGCCGTAGAGCTCGCGCGGTGTCGGCCTGCCGCGGCCGGTCGGCAGGTCGTCCCAGTCGGGCCGGATCGCCCAGTCCGGCGCCTCGGCGTCGAGTCCGGACGAGGCGAAGCGGTCGGGAAAGACTTCGTACGCGACGGACTCCGGGTGCCAACTCGGGCCGGTATCGCCGACCGTGATGAAGAAGTCGTCGGCGTCCGGCACCTCGTGCGCCGAACGGCCTAGCGCATTCAGCCACTCATATCCGGTGTCCCCGCCGACGATCAGCCACCGGTAATGCGTGACCGGATTCGTGACGGGGAACTCGGCGCGCCACCAGACGTCCGTCTCGGTCTGCTCGTCGACGATCGCCTCGGCGCTGCGCGGCTCGCCGTCGCGTTCGTAGCGCAGCACGACTCGGTTCACGATCTGCGCGCGCGGAACGCGTAGGCGCACTACCGCGGAATCGCCCAGCGCGGCCGGCCGCTCGAGCACGTGCAGACCGGAGCCGTCGTGGTGCGGATCGTCGAGGAGGTTGCTCACGGTGGAAGCGGGAATGGTCATCCCTTGACGGATCCCGATGTCAGTCCGCTGATGATGTATTTCTGGAGGAAGAGGAAGAGGGCCGCGACAGGCAAGGCCGCCAGCAGCGTGCCGGCCGCGAACGGGCCCCAGCGCTGTCCGTACTCCTGGTCGATGAAGCCGCGCATACCGACGGGCAGCGTGAAGTGGTCTGTCGTCTGCAGGAGCGCCGAGGCGATCACGTACTCGTTGAGCGTGCCGACGAAGGAGATCAGCGCCACGACGACGAGCACGGGCGCGGCGAGCGGTAGCACGACACCCCAGAAGATCTGGCCCGCTGTCGCGCCGTCGACGCGCGCCGACTCGTCGAGCTCCGTCGGAATGGTGTCGAAGAAGCCCTTGAGCAGCCACGCCTGAACGCCCAGCGCGCCGCCGAGATACACGACCGTCACACCGACGAGCGTGTTGATCCCGATCACGGGGAAGATGTTCCCGACGTTCAGGACGATCAAGTAGATCGCGACGATCGCGAGGAACTGCGGGAACATCTGGATCAGCAGGAGCGTCATCATCCCGAGGCGCCTGCCCTTGAACCGGAACCGGCTGAACGCATAGGCCGCGAGGGAGCTCAGGATCAACGTGATGATGGCGGTGGCTGCAGCAATGATCACGGAGTTCACGTACCAGTTGATGTACGGAGCGTCCGCCTTGCCGCCGCCGCTGGTCGTCACGTTGTTCTGCAGCAAGTTGCTGAAGTTGTCCAGCGTCACGTGTGTCGGCACGATGCTCGCGCCGCCGAGCGTCTGATCGCGGTTGAACGAGGAAGAGACGATGTAGACGACCGGGAACAGCGAGACGAGAAGGCCGATCGTGCCGACGACGTGCCGCCACCAGGTGGCCTTCAGCTTCAGCTTCTTCTTCGGTCGCGGGGTAGCGGCCTCGGCGACGGCTACCGGGAAGCCGAGGGCGCTGGACGTGAGGTCGGACTCGCTCATCGCATGTTCTCCAGTGATTTGCTGCGCCAGAAGGAAATGCTCGAGATCGAGGCGACGATCAAGAAGATGATGATCGCCACAGAGCTTCCGAGACCGAAGTCCTGTCCTTTGCCGGATGCAATCGCGAGCTTGTACGTGTAGCTGATCAGGATGTCGGTCGCGCCGGCGACAGACGACGAGCCGGAGTCGTACGGACCGCCGCCGGTCAGCAGGTAGATGTTGTTGAAGTTGTTGAAGTTCAGCGCGAACGAGGCGATCATTAACGGCGCAACTGCCACGAGCAGCAGCGGCAGCGTGACACGCCGGAAGATCTGCCAGCCGCCGCCGCCGTCGACGCGCGCCGCCTCCGTCAGCTCGCTTGGGATCGACTGGAGCGCGCCGAGGGAGACGAGGAAGAAGTACGGCACCGTCAGCCAGACGCTGACGAAGATCACCGACACGCGCGCCCAGGTGCTGTCGAACAGCCACGGGACGTGGACGTGGAACAGCTGGTTGACGACGCCGAAGTCGTCGTTCAGGAGACCGCGCCAAACGAGCAGCGAAAGAAAGCCGGGGATCGCGTACGGAATCAGGAGCGACGATCGGTAGAGCCGCTGCAGGCGCATCCCTTTCTTGTCGAGTGTGATCGCGAGGAACAGCCCGAGCGCGAATGAGATGAGCACCGTCAGCGTCGCGAAGATGATCGTCCAGACGAAGACACGGATGAACGGCGTGCGATAGAGGGGATTGGTCGCAAGTTTCCCGAAGTTGTGGAAGCCGGTGTAGGTCCGCCACCCGGGCTCAAGCTCGTTCCTCGGGTGGGCGGCTTCGGCGTACGACCCACGGCCGTTGTTGCCGAACACCAGGCCGTCGGAGATGCGCACGAACTCGTCCTTGCTCGCGACGTAGCGCAGCGTCGGACGCAACTCCACCGCCGCGCTGGCTCCCTGGGGCTGAAGTGCCGCGCCGCCCTGCGTGGGGATGTTGAAGTTACGCAGCTCCGAGTCGAGCGAGAACAGCGCCGGGCCTTTGATCAACGTGTATCCCTTGGCCGCCGTCGGCTGGCCGGCCGCGTCGACCCGCACACTGTCCTTCGGAAGCGGCGTGAGGCCTTTGCGCGTCCCGGCGAAGACGTTGCCCGCGTCGTCACGGAGGATCATCACCAGCGTTCCGTCCTTGGTGCGCGCAGGGGCCATCACGTACTGCTTTCCGTTCGGCGGGGGCTCCAGTGAGTTCTGCTTGATCGCCTCGATCGCCGACGCCTTCCCGATCACGTGCCCGGTCGAGTAGTTCGAGAAGGCAACCGTGATCGTGTAGGCGATCGGGACGATCTGGAATCCGATCAGGAAGACAACGCCAGGGAGCAAGAACTTGGCCGGGATCATCCCGGTGCGAGGCGAAAGAAACACCGCGTCGGTGAGCAGGGTGGCCGCCACGAGGACCGCGACGGCGAGCCAGTTCGCCCGGCCGATCAGCACGACGAGCGCCCATGCGGCAAGCGCGTTCGTCAGCGAGAGCAACACGATCTTGACCATGAGGCCCGGGCCGCCGGACATGGCGGCGATCGCGCGCGAGACGCGGCCCGGCTTGAAGGTCTCGGGCGGCTGGGAAGTCGGGGCGTTGGAACTCGTCAGGACGGTGTCCTCCGGAAGTCGAACAGAGCGATGAAACACGATTGCGAGGGGCGCCGCGCGGGCGCCCCTCGCAACCTCAGTCGATTGCCGCGGCTAGCCGATCTTGTCGGCGATGCTGCGAGCCGCACCCTTGAACGAACGAGCGGCAGGCATCGAGCCTGAGCCCTTCGTCGAGCGCACCCACGCCTGTCCGAGATCGCCCCAGACCGAAGACATCTGCGGGATGTTGGGCATCGGCACGCCGCCCTTGCTCGCAGCGCTGAACTGCGCGAGGACGGGGTCGTTCGACTTCGCCAGCTTGTTCGCCGGCGGACGGCCGTTGGCGGCCGCGAGCTCGGTCTGCGCAGCGGGTGTGGCGAGGAAGTTCACGAAGTCCCTCGCCGCCGCGTCGACGCCGTGCGTGACGGCGAACTTGCTGACCATGACGCCCTGCACGCCGAGGAACGGCACCGACGGCTTTGCAATCGCCGGGATCTGGATGATCTTGTACGACAGACCGCTCTTCTTGAGCGTGTCGGTATTCCACGGTCCCGTGAGCCAGAACGCCGCCTTACCCTTGAGGAACGCGTTCAGGCCGGCCGTGTAGTCGAGCTTCGAGTTGATCAGGCCTTCCTTGTTCCATTTGTCGATCAGCTTCGCGTTCTTGAGGAACGTCGGGTTCGCGACGCCGATGTCCGACGGGTCGAGGTTCCCGGCCTTGTTGGTGCCGAAGATGTAACCACCGAGCCCGGAGAAGAACGGGTACATGTGGTACGCGTCACCGTTTGCGCCCTGCTGCACCGCGATACCGAACGTCTGGTGCGACTTCTTCTTGAACGCGAGTGCTGACGCCTCGAGCTGGGCGAACGTCTTCGGGACCTTCACCAGCTTCGTGTTGACCACAAGGCCGATGTTCTCGACTGCAACGGGAACGCCGTACAGCTTCTTCACGGCGGTGCCGTAGGAGAACGCGTTCAGCGTGTACGTCGGGAACTGCGCCCGGGTCGCCGCAGTGAGGATCAGCGGCTGGACGAGCCCGTTGGCCGCCAGCTGGCCGGTCCAGTCGTGCGCGGCGTTGAACACGTCAGGCGCGTCGGCCGCGTTGACCGTGCCGAGGCTGTCGCGGATTGAGCCGAAGTCCTTGACGACGACCTTCGCCGTGACGCCCTTCGACGTCGCCCACTGCGTCGCCAGTTTGGTGACGGCGGCCTGCCGGTCCTGATCTGTCCAGATCACGACTGTGGTGTCCTTCGTGGAGGCGACCGCCGGGATGGCGACCAAGAGCGCGGCGAGTGCTGCCGCGGCGATACCAAGCAGCGACCAGAGTCGCTTGTACGAGTTCTGCATCAAATGCCCTTTCCAATCTTGGGGACGACGGTGGGGCCGGCTGGGGGCAGGCACCTCTTACGCGAGCCGGGAACGGGTTCTGCGGTGAGTGCAGACGTCCATCCGACTTGTTTGTTGGGACGGCCGCTCGCCTTCATGACCGTGAGCGGTCCTTTCGGGAAACGGAGCCCGCCGCCGGGCCGCTCGAGGCCCGAACGTTCAGCTCCGGTTGGAACAGATATTCCTGCCGTGCCGCGGGACGTCCGTCGAGCTCGTCGAGCAATGCCCGGACGGCCGCGTCGCAGATGGCGGGTATCGATTGGCGGACGGTCGTGAGCGGCGGTCCGGTGAACGCCCCGAGGGCGTAGTCGCCATAGCCGATGATCGAGACGTCGCCTGGGATGTCGAGCCGGAGCGAGCGGCACGCCTGGTACGCACCGAACGCCATCGTGTCCGAGCCGCAGATCACGGCTGTGGCTCCCTCCTCGAGCAGCCGGCTCGCTGCTGCCCGCCCCCCTTCGATCGTGAAGAACGAGTGCGCAACGAAGCCGTCAGCGACGCCTTCGAGCGCGGCCTTGAACCCGGCGACCTTCCGGATCACCGGCACGTAGCGCTCCGGCCCGACCGCGAGGCCGATCCGGGTGTGGCCGAGCGACGTCAGATGCGATACCGCCAGTGCCATCGCTGCGTGGTCGTCGTCGGCCAGGAAGACCGCGTCGAGCCCTTCGACGTGGCCGTTGACGAGCACAACCGGGATTCGCAGCCCACGCAGCCTGCGGTACCGCTCCGGATCCGCATGGGTGTCGGCATGCATGCCCGAGACGACGATCACGCCGGCCAGCTCCTGCTGGAGCAGGATCTCGATCCACTCATCCTCGATCACGCCGCCCGCTGTCTGCGAGCAGATGATCGGGGTGTCGCCTCCCTGGGCGAGGGCGTTGCCGAGCCGTTGCGCGAAGTCCGCGAAGACCGGGTTCTCGAGCTCCGGGATCAGGATGCCGAGCACCCGCCGGGCGGTCGTACGTGCCGCCCGCGTGTACCCGAGCTCTTCTGCGGCCGAGAGCACCGCGTCCCGCTTGTGGGGTGAGACCCCGTCGCGGCCGTTCAGGACCCGGCTCGCCGTGGCCTGGCTGACCTGGGCGTGATCCGCAACGTCGAGAAGCCGGACAGGCACGGTGTGAACCTACCACCATTCGCCACGTTTCGGAAACTTTCAGAGTAAATTGCAAAAGAGGGCGGTGGGCGCGCCTCGGCGCGCCCACCGCTTCGAGCGTTTTTACGGCTGCCAGGTGAGGTTGGCCGTGTCCGAAGTCCCCGTCGAGCTCGACGACGAGGTGAAGGAGCGGTTCGAACCGCCCTCCCAGGTCACGGCAGCCCCGTTCTTCTTGATGAACTTGAACTGGAACGTCGTGTTCTTCGGGATGCTGACCGGTAGGAACTGCGCCGGGTAGCTCGGGTTGAGCAGGACCTCGGTCGCCTTTGCCGGATCCCAGTTCCCGAGCTCGGCGATGTTCCCCGAGACGTAGACGTTCTCGCCCGGGACGGTGGTTGCAGTGACATGGAAAATCACCTGCACCTCGTCGCCGGAGAGGACGTTGTACCGGAACGTGTTGCTCACGGTCGCGCCCTTCGTGACCGTGATGTCCTGGACGCCGGGTGTTGCGCCGGCAGGCACGGTCGTCTCGATCAGCGTGTCGCTCGAGCTGGTGACACTCGCGACCGTCGCCCCGAACTTCACGGACGTGGGCGATGCGAGGCCCGTGCCGCGGATGTAGACGATGTTGCCCGCACGGCCCATCGTCGACTCGGTGTCGCCGATCCGCGGAATCGTCGTTCCGAGTGACGGGTTGTACGACCACACATCGACCTCACCAGGGCTCAGCACGAAGCTCGCGAGCTGGCCGCTGCTGACGCTCTCGGAGGCGCCGGTCAGGAGGCCGGCGAGCGTGTCCGTGTAGGTGCCGGCCGGAAGTGTCGTAGCGAGTGCGGGCACCGTGAACGAGCTGCCCGGTTGACGGTTCACCGCCACGATCACTTCCTTGTCGTAGAACTTGCGGCTGAAGACCAGGACGTCGTTGTTGCTGTAGAGGATCGAGGTCTGCCCGTAGGCCAACGCGTCATTCGACTGACGGAGCGCGGACAGTGACTGGATCACCTTGTACGCCGTCGTGGTCTGACTGAATGCCGGCGCGGCGACCTGCAGATAGACGCGACCGGCCACGTCACTTGCGTCGGCGGACGAGACGTACTGCTCGGTGCCGTAGTAGATGTTCGGCGTACCGCGTGCGGTGAGCAGCGTCGCTAACGCGGCGTGGTACGGCGCGTTGTTCGGCTGGATGTACCGGAAACGCGTGACGTCGTGGTTGTCGAGGAACGTCACCGCCTGGTTCTCGTAGATGTAGTCGGTGGATGTCTGCGTCAGCATGCTCCCGAACTGGGACATGGTCTCGGAGAAGTTGCCGAACGCGTTCGTCGACGCGCGGTAGTACTCGAAGTCGAGGTTGTTGACACCGGTGCGGTCCGGGAACGTGCGGTACTCGTCGTACTTCGGGTCGGGCCGGCCGATGAAGAACTCGCCAAAGTGCCCGACAGGACCGCCCGGCGCCGAGTCGATCGCGTCCTTCAGGTCTTGCGTGAACGCGGGGTTCATGTGCAGCGTCGCGTCGTGCCGGAAGCCGTCGAGCCCTAGCGCTTTCCAGTAGAGCGCGGCCTTCTCGAGGTGCCCGACGACGCCGGCATTCTCCTGTGAGAAGTCACCGAGCGAACCGAGATCCTTCCACCGGTAACCGAACTGGCTCGAATCCGCGCCGCGATCGCCAAGGTTGTGGAACCAACCGTTGACGTTGTTGTTCGGATCGGCGAGCAGGTTTTCGACGGCGCTGGTGCCGCTGCAGTCGTACGGCTCGCCTGCGGCGTCGATGCAGTAGTTCCCGTTCGCATCCTTGTCCGGCTCGTAGAGCTTGCCGTCCTCGGGCGAGAAGCCGTTGGTCGGGTTCTGGTAGCGGCTGGTGTGGTTGGTGACGAAGTCGATGATCAGCTTCATCCCTTGCGCGTGCAGGGCGTCGCGCAACGCCTTGAACTTCGCGAGCAGCCCGAAGTGCTTGTTGGTCGCGAAGTAGTTCCGGACGTGGTAACCGTGGAAGCTCGTCCACCGGTCCGTCGGTCCGCCCGGGTGATAGTCGAGGATCTCCGTGTCACGGTTCTCGTACGGGGCAGAGATCCAGACAGCGGTGATCCCCATGTTCTTCAGGTAGGTGATCTTGTTGATGATCCCTTGCCAGTCACCGCCCTGGTAGAGCTTGAGGTCGACGCCGGTGCCGTCGAACAGCGTTGGATCGAAGCCCGCCGGCTTGTCGTTTGTCGTGTCTCCGTTCGAGAAGCGGTCGGTGATGATCTGGTAGACGACGTCCTTCGGCGTCACCGGGCCGATCGCGCCGGTAGCGGTGACTGCGTCGGCGCGTACGGCGCGGCCGCCTGCTGCGGCGACGACGAGAAGCAGTACGAAGCCGGTGAGAATCCACCAGCGGAGGCGTGTAGCGGCTTGCAAGTTGTTCTCCTTCGGTTTGCGGATACGCGCGCCGTGCGCCGGCGGAAGCCGGCTAGGGACGCGCTGGTCGTGCCGCAGTGGTTGAGGACGCGGTAGTCGAGGACGCAATGGTCGGTGTCGGCCGAGCTCGCATCGGCCCGGTCGAGCTTCGGACGATCAACTCGGGCTGGAACAGGAACTCCTGCCGGGGCGCACCGGCCCCGGAGAGCTCCTCGAGCAGCAGTCGAACGGCCGCGGCGCTGATCGCAGCGACCGGTTGGCGCAAGGTCGTGAGCGGCGGCCCGGCGCACGCGGCAACGGCGGAGTCGTCGAACCCGACGATCGAGACATCGCCGGGCACGTCGAGCCCGTCGGCGGCACAGGCGCGAACGGCTCCGAGAGCCATCACGTCGGAGGCGCAGATGATCGCCGTCGCTCCCCGGCCGACCAGGCGCCGGGCGGCGGCCGCGCCTCCTTCCATCGTGAAGAGCGTCGATTCGAGCAGTGGCTCGATGCCCGCCTTCTCGGCCGCCCGCAAGAAACCCTCGGTCTTGCGGATCACCGGGACGTAGCGCTCGGGACCGACGGCGAGGCCGATTGCGCGGTGCCCGAGTGCGGCGAGATGCTCCACCGCGAGCGTGGTGGCGGCGACGTCGTCGGCGGACAGGAACGCCGCATCGATCCCTGCGACGAACCCGTTGACAAAGGCGAGGGGAATGCCGAGCCCGCGCAGCCGGTCGTAGCGGTCGGTGCTCGCATGCGTGTCCGCATGCATGCCGGAGACGATGATCATCCCTCCGACCTCAAGGTCGAGGAGCATCTCGATCCACTCGTCCTCTGAGATCCCGGCGGCGGTCTCGGTGCCGAGGATCGGGCTGTGCCCGCTCTGGCGGAGATAGGTCGAGAGGCACTGCGCAAACTCCGCGAACACCGGGTTGGCGAGTTCCGGCACGATCACGCCGAGTGCTGCGGCCGTCGTGCGGCGCGGCCCGCGCGCGTACCCGAGCGCGTCCGCCGCGGTGTACACGGCGTTCCGCGTCTCCTCGGCGACGCCGCGCTTGGCATTCAGCGCCCGGCTTGCGGTGGCCGTGCTCACCCCGGCCTGCCGCGCAACGTCTGCGAGGCTCGTTGACATCCCGCGAGAATACGGGGTCTTACGACTTCTTGCAACAAGTTGCCGCAAGATTCCGGCAACAGTGCGTGGCACCGCGGGGAGGGGCAGCGGGTCCTGGACCTTCGCTACGCTCGAATCGATGGCCACGACCCGGACAATCCAGCTCAAGACCCCGGTTCCCGGGCCGCGCACGCAGGAGGTACTGGACCGTCTGGCCGCCAGTGTCGCCTCGCCGCTCGCCCTGACGTTCCCGGTCGTCGTCTCGGAGGCACGAGGCGCCACGATCACCGATCTCGACGGGAACACCTTCATCGATTTCGCGGGCGGGGTGGGCTGTTTGAACGTCGGCCACTCGCACCCGCACGTCGTCCAGGCGGCGCAGGAGCAGCTCGACCGCTTTTCCCACACCGACTACACGGTCGTCCCGTACGAGATCTACGCGACGCTCGCCGAGCGCCTGCTGGCGCTGGCGCCGTTCACCGGCCCCGCGAAGGCCGCCTTCTTCAACGCCGGCACGGAGGCGGTCGAGAATGCGGTCAAGTTCGCCCGCGCCTACACCGGCCGCCCGGCAGTGATCGGCTTCGACGGAGCGTTCCACGGGCGGACGTTGCTCTCGCTGACGCTGACCTCGAAGGTGCACCCGTACAAGGCAGGGCTCGGGCCGTTCGCGCCCGAGGTGTACCGCGTCCCGTTCCCGAATGCCTACCGCGGCCCCTCGCCCGCCGAGGCGCTCGCCGCTCTGCGTGCAGCATTCAAGACCATGGTCGCGCCCGACAACGTGGCCGCGATCGTCTTCGAGCCGGTGCAGGGCGAGGCCGGGTTCATCCCCGCGACACGCGAGTTCGCCCAGGGACTTCGTGCGATCTGCGACGAGCACGGGATCGTCCTCGTCTGCGACGAGGTGCAGTCCGGTTTCGCGCGCACCGGCCGCTTCTTCGCGATCGAGCACTACGACGTCGAGCCGGACCTGATCACGGTCGCCAAGTCGATCGCGATGGGCCTGCCTCTCTCGGGCGTGCTCGGCAAGGCGGAGATCATGGACGCGCCGGTCGACGGCGGCGTCGGCGGCACCTACGTCGGGAACCCGGTGGCGCAGGCGGCGGCACTCGCCGTGCTGGACGTGATCGAGGACGAGGGTCTCGTCGAGCGCGCAACGGCGATCGGCGAGACGCTTCGTGCCCGGATGGAGAGCTGGCAGGCCCGGTGGCCGCAGGTGGGCGATGTCCGGGGCGTGGGTGCGATGCTCGCGATCGAGCTCGTCGGCGAGGGCAAGGAGCCGGCCACCGAGCTCGCCTCACAGGTCGTGGCCGAGGCCCTGAACCGCGGGCTCCTGCTGCTGAAAGCGGGCGTGAACGGGAACTGCATCCGGGTGCTCGCCCCCCTCGTGATCTCGGACGCGGAGCTGGACGAAGCGCTCCACGCCTGGGAATCCGCACTCGAAGCTGCGTTGTAATCCCGCGTCTCAGGGGTACGCTCCTCCCGCATGGTCGGTGAAGTCCTTTCTGACCGGTACGAGGTCGAAGAGCTCGTGGGTACCGGTGGCATGTCCAGCGTCTTCCGCGCGCATGACCGCCTGCTCGATCGCAAGGTCGCGCTGAAAGTTCTGCACCAGCAATTCACCGGCGACGCCGACTACGTCGAGCGTTTCCGGCGTGAGGCGCGCGCGGTCGCCGCCCTGTCCCACCCGAACATCGTCACGGTGATCGACCGCGGCGAGCACGAGAACCGCCAGTTCATCGTCTTCGAATACATCGACGGCGAGAATCTCAAGGCGCTGATCGAGCGGCGCGGCGCCGCGCCGGTCACGACGGCACTCGAGCTCGGGATGCAGATGGCGCGTGGGCTCTCCTTCGCTCACCAGCAGGGCCTCATCCACCGTGACGTGAAGCCGCAGAACATCCTGTTGAACGGGGACGGGCAGGCGAAGGTGACCGATTTCGGCATCGCCCGCTCGCTGGACGTGCAGCAGGGCATGACACAGACCGGGACGGTGCTCGGCACCTC
>JBKJQL010000093.1:0-4524 GCA_046594035.1 Gaiellaceae bacterium | reverse complement strand
GCCCCCGGCTTTTCGCAGGGCTACCCACACGCCTCGAGCTGGAGCTCGTCGAGGCCGCGTCGACCTCGAGCGGCAGCGTCTGGCTGCGTTACCGGCTGCCGAGCGGCGGCGGCTAGGCCACGACGCGGTACACCTGGAACACCTCGGCGTACTCGCGGTTGACGTTGATGCCGTGTGTGCGCGCGACGTTCCAGACGTACTCGGCATTCGCGTAGCGGCGGTGCTGCTGCGACGCGTACTTCTCGAGCGCGGCGACCTTGCGCTCGATGTGCGACTTCTCCAGGGCGAAGTACGCCTGATAGGAGAAGTCGAAGTTGTTCCACGGGATCTCGTAGCCGAGGATCGTTGTCCGCTTGAACGCGCGCAGGCCCTCGTTGGCGATCGTCTGGTGGTCCTGGTGCACGTCGTGATGTGACGGCATGAACACGCAGTCGGGCTTCCAGTCATTCCAGATCTCGATCAGCAGTTCGAGGATCTCCTGCCGGTGATCGGGGAACGTGCGCACGTCGAAGTCGTGCACGGTCAGGTTCCCGGCCGGGATCCCGATCTCGGCAGTCGCCTCCTTGACCTCGCGCGCGAGCGTGTCGGGCGCGAAGCCCTCCGGCAGCGAGCGCGTCGCGATCGAGAAGGCGACGTAGCGAACGTCGGCGCCTGCCTCGACGAGCCGCGCCATCGTCCCACCGCAGCCGAACTCGCCGTCGTCGGTGTGCGGTGCGAGCACGAGAGCCCGCTTGACGCCGTCGATCACGGCGCCTGCTGCCCCTCGACCGTGCGGGCGCCGACGGCGACGAGCGCGAGCAGGCCCCAGTAGGTCGGGTCCTCGAAGAGGGCGTTGTAGAAGACGCAGTGCACGAGGATCGCGACCAAGGCTAGTCCGAACGCCAGTCGGGCGTCGCCGTCGAAGTTCCGGCCGATCCTCCGGAAGGCAAGCAAGAGCGCCGTGCCGACGAGCCAGAGCAGAAGCAGCAGGCCCGGCAGTCCGTTCTCGGCAGCGACCGTGATCGGCGTCGTATGCGACGCGGCGGCCTTCGGGTCCTTTCCCTTCAAATGCGCCCGATCGGCGTAGGCGCGCTTGAAGCCGCCCACCCCGACGCCGACGAGCGGATGATCGAGCGCGACCTTCATCCCGGTGGAGACGAGCGTCGAGCGTCCGCTCGTGATGTGCGAGAGCGACGCCTTGTTGCGGATCGCGGGCGACGCGAGCGTCCCTACGAGCAGCACCGCGACACCGGCGCCGACGAGCAACAGGCTCCAGCGGCCCCAGACGAAGATCGCAGCGACGAACGTCGCCGCCATCAAGGCCGCAAAGCTGGATTGCGAGAACGACGGCAGCAGACCCGCCCACGTGATCGCGATCGTCAGCGCGGCCGCGATCGCCCACAGCGGATCGCCCCGGCGACGCAGCACGACGACGAGGCTCGCGAGGATCGCAACGACGAGGAAGCGCCCGTAGATCGACGGGTCATAGAACACCGAGTTGACGCGGTAGAACCAGCCGCTCGGTGCATAGGCATTGTCGACGCGCACCTTCGGGTTCCAGAAGATCGTGCGCGTCTGGTACTGCACGATCCCGATCACCGCGAAGACGAGCGCCATCAGCGCGAGTTGCACGTAGAGCGTGAGCGCCCAGGCGCGCGACCACACCAGGCGCGCGAGCGCAATCGTCAACAGACCGAAGGGGAGCACGAAGAAGAGCAGCTCGATCGCGCCCTGCCGCACATCCTTCGACCAGAGGATCGACACGCCCTGCCACGCGACGAAGAGCGCGAGCGGCCACGCCAGCTTCCCGAGCTCGCGCGCTCTCGGCGCATCGCCGAAGAGATCCCAGGCCAGTGCGATCGCCGCGGCGGCCACAACGCCGTACAGCGGCAGCAGAAGGTTCGCCTCCGTCGCCCCGACATGCACCGGGAAGCGGGCGGGCACGCACGCGAGCGTCGCGACAGCGAGCAGCCAGGGCACCCGCAGAAGCACCCAGCCACCGGCCCCCGCGGCGACCAAGCCGAAGACGACGGCGGCAGCGAGTAGCCGGTGGTGCCCGTGCGGCGCGAGGTAGATCACCAGCCCGCCGCAACCGAGCGCCCAGGCGACGAGCCCGGCGATCCGCGCCTCTCTCCGCGGCGCAACGATCAGCAACGCGAGCCCGAGCGCCCCCAGGGCGCCCGCCGCCTGTGCCGCGCCGGCGCTCACGCGACCACCACGACGCATTTGGCCGCGTGCGAGCCGGCGGTCACGTACAGCCGATACACGCCGGCCGACTTCGGCGCCGTGAAGTGGAGTGTGCCCGTGCGCTGCGTGCCGGACCGTCCCCGCAGCGTCCAGTGGACGAACGGGACGTCCGTCGAGACGCGCAGCGCAAACTTGCCGCCCGGCGGCACGACGACGCGCTCGCGGCCGAGAGCGATGTAGCGCACGTACGCGATGGCGAACGGATATGGCTTCGACTCGTTGCCGGCTTCGTCACGCGCCGCGACGGTCATCAGGTAGCGGCCCGGATGCACGGAGCGGCCGTTCAACTTCCCGTTCCAGTGCAGCTCGCCGTCCGGCTGCCGACTGTGCGTGAGCTCCACGCGTGTGCCACGCACCGCGAGAATGCCCTGCGCGCGCTCGTTGGTCCGGTAGCGCACGGTGAAGCTGTCGCGCCTGCCGTCGCCGTCGGGCGAGAGGATCGGATACTGCGGGTGGCGCACGGTGATCACCGGCGGCTTCGTGTCCAGACGGATCGGGCTCGGCAGGACGAGCACGCGGTGCGAGCTGATCAACTTCACGACGGGTGCATAGACGCCATCGGGCACGAGCAGACCGCTGTCGGTGAAGCCGTTCCACACCAGGGCCAGGTGCGACCCGCGGTTGAACGTGCGCGGCGCCTGCAAAACGCGCACCCTGTTGCCCTCGCCGTCCTGGATCCACGCTTCGATGCGCTCCCGCGTGCGCAGGCGGAACTTCACCTGGGCGGTCTTCTGGGTCACCCCGCTCGGCGAGAAGAGAGGCGTGACCCTCGTGCCCATGACCGGCGAGCGCTCGAGCTTCGCGCTTTCGGTGATCGCGAAGGCCACGGCGGTCGCCGCGAGCAGGGCAAGAACGATTGCAGCCGACAGGACCCGGGACACGCCCGGCGATTCTACGCGGCGTCTTGGGCCGGCACGCGGCGCTGCCGCAGCACGCGGATCGACCAGACGACGAACGCTGCGATTCCGGCCGGCCCTGCGATCTCGACGACCAGCGTGGAGAACGACAGATCCAGGAGCTTGATCCCCGAGAGCACGAGCACGAATGCGAATGCCATCCGCAGGGCCCGCTCGGGCACGTGGATCGAGTAGTGCGAGCCGAGGAGCACCCCCGGAATTGACCCGACGAGGAGCCAGGCCATCGCGTGCAGGTCGACGTTGCCGTGAATCAGGTGACCTGCGCCCGCGACCCAGAGCAGCAGCGCCGCGTGCAGCATGTCGGTGCCGACGATCCGCCGAGCGGCCAGCGGATAGATGAGCAGCATCGCGAGGCCGAAAAACGTGCCCGATCCGACCGAAGTGAGGCCGACGACGAAGCCGCACGAGGCGCCGATCAGGATCGCGATGATCTTTTGCTTGCGCGTGAGGTGGAGATCCTCCTGGCCGACGTAGCCGCGGAGGAACGCCTTCACGGCGAAGCCGAGTCCGCCGACAATCAGCGCGCCGCCGACGATCTTGGTCATCGTCGACTGGGTCGAATCCGAGAACGAGCTGGCGATCTGCACGCCGACGAGAGACAGCGGCGCAGAGCCGACGAGCATCCAGAGCGCGAGCGGGACGTGCACGTTGCCAAGCTGCCGGTGGCGCACAGCGCCGAACGACTTGAAGATCGCGCCGTGGAGGATGTCGGTGCCGACCGCGGTCTTCGGGTTGAAGCCGAAGATGAGGATCAGCATCGGCGTCATCAACGAGCCGCCGCCCATGCCGGTCATACCGACGAGCGCCCCCACGAGGAGGCCCGCGATGCTCAGCTCCCAGGTCAAGCGCGGTAGCTCTTCGAAACCTGTGGGATCGGGCAGGAGACGAAGGGCTTGCCGCGCAGCAGGCAACCGAGCTTGTAGGCCCGGCAGCCGGTGCAGAAACCGGTCACGGCCGAAAGCAGCGCGAGCGCGGCGACCAGGATGCCGAGCGTGGCGCCTGCCGTATGCGAACCGGCGACGTAGGCGATCGCCGCGCTGCCGAGCACGACGAGACCGACGACATTCGCCGCGCGGGGTGGGCGCGAGTCCTCGAGCGGACCTTCGCCGAAGCGCGGCTGGATCAGCTCGAAGTACGCGAGGCACGGCAGGCAGTACCGGCGGCCGAACGTGAGGCCGACAGCGAGCTGGGCGCCGAGCACCGTCAGCAGCCACCACGGGCCGGCGGTGATCGCGACGGCCGAGAGGACGCCGACCACGAGCTGGTTGAAGCGCGGCGCGCGCGCGTCGATCACGTCGGTGTCGCGGTAGGGGTGGGCAGCCCGAGTCAGCTTCATTTCGGAAAGTAATACCAGACGGCGGGCACGTGCGTGCAGGGGAGG
>JBKJQL010000023.1:0-18499 GCA_046594035.1 Gaiellaceae bacterium | reverse complement strand
GCGTGAGCCCGGCTCCGTCGAGCGGTGCGGTCCGCGTTTCGAACGGGCTTGCCACCGCGACGAGCACCATGTTCCAGACCTTCAGCATCCCCTTGCGTTCCTGGATCATCACCGAGTGCAGGAACGCCGTCGCCGCGAGCCAAGGCATCAGCGCGGCGTTCTCGACGGGGTCCCAGGCGTAGTAGCCGCCCCAACCCACTTCGACGTACGCCCAGTGTGCGCCGAGCAACTGGCCGAAGCCGAGGAACATCCACGCCGCGAGCGTCCAGCGGCGCGTCGCGACGATCCACCGTTCGTCGGTGCGTCCCGAGAGCATCGCGCCGGCCGCGAACGCGAACGGAATTGCAAGCCCCACGTAGCCGAGGTACAGCAACGGCGGGTGCGCGACCATGTACGGGTTCTGGAGGCTCGGCGTGAGCCCGGCTCCGTCGAGCGGTGCGGTCCGCGTTTCGAACGGGCTTGCCACCGCGACGAGCACGAACGCGAAGAACGTGCCGATCCCCGCGAGTACCGGCACGACCCAGACCGTGAGGTCGCGCAACAGCCTCCGGTTCATCGCGACCGCGAGCGCGCCGTAGCCGGTGAGCACGAGGAGCCACAGCAGCAGCGATCCCTCCTGTCCGCCCCAAAAGGCGCTGAGCGCGTAGGGCGTCGACAGCGTGCGATTCGTGTGGGCTGCGACGTACACGAATGAGAAGTCGTGCCGGATCAGTGCGACGGCGAGCACGGTCGAGGCGATCGCCGTCGAGCCGAACGCGCAGAAGAGCGCGTTACGAGCAGAGACCGCAAGTCGGCGCCGGTTCGTGATCGCCGCGACGGCGCCGACGACGAGCGCATAGACCAGGAGCCCTAGGCTGACGACGAGGGCCGCGCGGCCGAGATCAGCCATCAAGCCTCTATGGCTTCGTCGCGGTGTACTTCGACGGACATTTCGTGACGACGTTGTTGCCCTCGAGGCGGCCGTGCGCGTAGCTCCCGCTCACGACGACGTTGCGCCCGGCCTTGAACAGCGGCGGAGGATTCTCGCCGCGGTACACGACCGGAACGATGCCGCTCTTGCCGTCGATGTTCTTCAGACCGAAGCGCAGGCCGGAGGCGGAATGCGAGTCGCCGCGAATCGGCGCGACGACGACACCCACGATCGCGAGCTTGCCGCTGCGCGTTGCGAGCTCGCTCGGGGTCAGCGTCGGCGTCGAGTGGCCCGCGACCGCGGTGTAGAGCAGGAAAACGGCCAGCACGGCCGCCACACCCAGGGCGACGACCAGCCGCGCGGGACTACGCGTGGACACGCCGGGAGTCTAGCTAGCCCGACCTACGCGTCGACGTCGGCAGTCAGCTTGCGCGCCGGAACGCGATAGCCGTGATCGGCACAAAGCGACCCCGGTGCGTCCTCGGTCAGCGCGTCGCAATAGCCCTTGCCGTACGCGGCGCGCATGAAGGCGGCGACCACGTCGAGCGACCACTCGGAGATCCCCGAGGCTTCCCGCCAGAGATCGGCGAGGCGGAGGTCGATGTCGAGCTCGAGGAGGTCGATCCGAGTCGGGCTGCTGCTCATTTGCAACAGGGTAGGAAATGGATCGGACGGACTAATGGACCGACGGGCGGGCCGAGTCCAGCAGCGTCAGAGGGCGCTCCAGGAGGCCGATCGGCAGGACTTTGACCCCCGCGGCCCGGATCCGCTCCGCGAGCGCCTCGAAGTCGCCATCCTCGATGTCGACGACGACAACCGTCGGTTGGAACTCCTTGAATGCCTGCTCCGCCGACGCGGAATCGCACGCCGTCAGCAGCTCGAAGGAGTCGGTGCCGAACAGCTCCTGGAACAGGGCCGCGGTGCCGTGCTTGCTCTCCGCCAGCAGCACCCGCAGGCGCGTGCCGCCGAACGAATCGCCGCGCTGGACCCGCTCGGCGAGCAGGCGATGGGCCTCGCCGGGACGGCGGCCGGCCGCAACCTCGTCCTTGACGAAGCGCAGCTGGTCGACCTGGTCGCGCGAGTACAACCGCTGGCCGCCCTGCGACCGCTGCGGGACGACGTAGCCGTAGCGTGTCTCCCACGTGCGGATCGTTGCAGCCGAAAGGTCGAGCATGCGCGCGACGGCACCGATGCTGAAGAGGGGAACGGCTCTTTCCGCCATTCGACGGCGGTACCCTGCGTTCAACGGTCCCTAACGATCACAGCGAAGGTTTTTTGAATGCCTCGTCAACTGCATTTCGGACCCGCCCGCGTGCCGTCGCGTGAGTCGCCTCAGGCGGCGATCGACGCCTTGCTCGCGCGCGGGCTCACGGCCTGCGAGATCGATTTCGAAGGCCGGTTCTGGATGGACTACGACTTTGCGGGCGAATTCGGGCAACTCGCGGCTGAGCATGACATCGCCCTGTCGGTGCATGCGCCGATTGCCGGCTTCATGGGGCACGCGGAACGTGGAAAAAAGCTGAACATGGCGGTCGGGATGCTCGACCACTCTGCGGGAATCGCCAAGGCGGCGGACGCAGAAGTGGTCGTCTTCCATCCGGGCTTCCTGCTCGGCCGGACGCGTGAAGACGCGATCGATGCGATCGTCGAACAGCTCGGCGAGCTCCGTGAGCGACTGGAAGGCAAGGATCGCGTCGTGCCGTTCGGCATCGAGGTGATGGGTCGCGTGCGTGAGATCGGCTCGATCGACGACGTGTGCGAGATTGCGTCACGACTCGACTGGGTCAGGCCGGTGATCGACTTCGCGCACATGCACGCGACGTCCGACGGCGCGTTTCTCACCGTCGAGCCATTCGTCGAGGCGCTGCAAAAAGGGGATGCGGTGATCGAACCGGGCGCGCCGTTCCACATCCACTTCTCCGACATCCAGTTCGCGAACAGGAACGAGACGAAGCACCTTCCTTACGGCGACGGAACGCTACGCGCGGAGCCGTTACGGGATGCACTTGCACAGTTCGAGCGGCCGGCAACCGTGATCTCCGAGTCGCCGACGCCGGAATCGACGGAGACGATCAAGGAGATTCTGGGCGTGTGAGCTGCTGAACGGCGCGGACGGTGTCGATGCTTTCGCTCCCGATGCTCAGGACCGAGACGTTGCCGTTGCCGTTCTCGGAGGGGGTGCAACCTCACGGGTATGGTTGCCGCGTGCTCGACCCGAGGGTTTTCAAGGCATACGACGTCCGCGGCCTCTACGGGCCGGAGCTCGACGAGAAGGGCGCTTACGCCATCGGTCGCGCCTACGTCGAGCAGTTCGAGCCGGCGCAGATCGCCGTGGGCCGCGACATGAGGCTGTCGTCGCCGACGATGGCGCGAGCGGTGATCGAGGGCGCCGCTGACGCCGGCGCGAACGTGCTGGACGTCGGGATGGTCGGCACGGAGATGGTGTATTTCGCGGTCGGCGACCTGAAGCTCGACGGCGGGATCATGGTCACCGCCTCGCACAACCCGAAGGAGTACACCGGGATGAAGATCGTGCGGGGCGGCGCACTGCCGGTCGGCGGCGACTCCGGGCTCCTGGACATCCGCGACCGGGCGATTGCCGCAAACTGGCGCGATGCCCCGCGCGGCGAGATCCGCGACGAAGACATCTGGGATCGGTTCGTCGAGCGCGTCCTGTCCTTCGTCGACGTGAGTGCGCTCAAGCCGCTGAAGGTCGTGATTGACGCCGCGAACGGAATGGCCGGCGTGATGCTGCCGCCCGTGCTCGACCAGTTGCCGATGATCGAGGTCGTCCGCTGCTACTTCGAGCCCGACGGCTCGTTCCCGAATCACGAGCCAAATCCGCTCCTGCCGGAGAACCGAGAGTTCATCATCGGCAAGACGACCGAGGAAGGCGCCGACTTCGGAGTCGCCTACGACGGCGACGCGGACCGCTGCTTCTTCGTCGACGACACGGGGGACTTCGTCCCCGGAGACTTCACCACAGCGCTGTTCGCGGAGCTGATGCTCGCCCGCGAGCCCGGCGGCAAGGTGATCTACGACGTGCGCGCCTCGTGGGCGGTGCCGGAGACGATCCTCGCGGCGGGCGGTGAGCCGTTGATGAATCGTGTCGGCCACGCGTTCATCAAGCAGCGCATGCGCGAGGACGACGCCGTGTTCGGCGGCGAAGTCTCGGCGCACTACTACTTCCGCGACTTCTCGCAGGCCGACTCCGGCACGGTGCCGTTCCTCCTCATGTGCGAGCTCGTATCGCGCCACGGGAGCCTCAGCAAGGCGCTCGATCGGTTCCGGGAGCGCTACTTCCTGACCGGTGAAATCAACACGCCCGTCGTCGACGTCGCGTCGAAGCTGCAGGAGCTTGAAGACCGCTTCGGCCCAGAAGGCCGCGTGTCGCATCTCGACGGCCTGTCGGTGGAAGCCGACGACTGGCATTTCAACGTGCGCCCGTCGAACACGGAGCCCCTGCTCCGCCTGAACCTCGAAGCGCGCTCGCAAGAGCAGATGGAGGCGAAGCGCGACGAAGTGCTCGACGTCATCCGGTCCTAGTTGCGCGTACTTCGGTGCCTGGCACGGGGACGGGGCGCCCCACCCCTTCGACCAGGAATTCGCGGAACCGGGCTCGCGCCGTTTCGGGAGTCGCTCCGAAGTAACCGAGGACGAAGTCGGTGTCGAGCCACGCTGGCGCCGTCTCGAACCCAAGAGTCGCCCGCGCGCTGCTGTAGCGCCAGGTCTCGGGTCGCTCGATGCCGGCGGCTGATCGAACCGGATTGAGGAGCACGTAGCGCACCGACTCGAGCAGGTAGGCGTCGTCCTCGATGAGATGGCTCGTGAACCTGCGGCCGAACAGATGATCAACACGTTTGTTCACCCAGTTCGATTCCGTCGCGAAACGACCGTTCAGCTCGCACATGCCGGCTGACAGTCGCTCGTCGATCTGCAACACGAGGTGGTAATGATTGGTCATCAAGCAGTAAGCCAAGATCCGCCAACCGTGGCGCCGGGCCGCCCGCGCGAGCTCGCGGACGAAGAGCCTCCCGCTCCAGTTCCCAGTGGAGATCGCCTGTCGATCGTTACCGCGTACATGCACGTGGTAGTAGCCGCCAGGCACCTCGATCCTGTGTGGTCTGCCCATCTCGCCCTCCACGGTAGGCGCCTGCCCCTGGAGCGGACAAGTGTCTGTTTCAGTTTTGGCGCGAAGTTGGCGCAGTTCTGACGGTGCCTGGCACCGACGGAGGCGCTGGCTAGGATCGGCGGATGATCGAGCTCGGGCACGTCACCGATCGGAAGCCGCCGTTCAAGTACTCGGCCTTCGTGCGCGTGGGCTTCTCGGACACCGACGCTCAGGGTGTCGTCTACTACGGCCGCTACATGCCCTACTTCGACCTCGCGCGCACGGAGTTCCACCGGCACCTCGGCCGCGTGCACCTTGGCGACGTGGACTTCGCGATGCGTGCGGTGAACGTCGATTACGTCGCCGGCGCGCGGTTCGACGATCTGCTCGAGGTGTTCGTGCGCGTGGAACGCATCGGGACGACGAGCATCACCTACGATCACGCCGTCTACCGCACCGAGGACGACACGCTGATGGCAACTGCGAAGGCCACGCTCGTCTGTATCGCGCTCGACGAGCGGCGGGCTGTTCCGGTGCCTGGCACCTTTCGGGAGCAGATCGAGAAGTTCCAGACATGAGCCTCGAACCGGTTCCCGCAGAGCTCTTCGGCGGCGGGCACGTCGTTCATCTCGCCACGCTTCGTCCCGACGGAGCGCCGCAGAGCAGGCCGCTCTGGACGATCGTGCATGACGGGAACGTCGTCTTCTTCACCCAGGCGACGAGCCCGAAAGCACGCGACGTCGCCCGTGACCCACGCGTCGCGCTGTCCGTGACCGACAAGACGAACCCCTGCCGCAGTGCCTGGCTCCGCGGCAGCGTCGTTCGCGTGATCGAAGACGACGAGGCGCTCGCGATCATCGACCTGATCTCGAATGCGTACATCGGCCGCCCGTTCCCGATGCGCAGCGGCAACGTCTTCGTCGTCGAAGCAGAGGCGCAGGGCTCAGCCGACGTGCCCTACGAAGCTCCCTAGACGCCGGGCAGGTCGTGGCGCCCCGCCCGCTCGAGCCCTCTCCAGGTCGAGCGGACGGCGCTGCCAACGTCCTCTCCCCCTCTCGACTCGTTGTAGGAGAGCCGAACCCGGACCGCTATCCCTGGATCGAGGTACCCCGCTCATTTTCGTCTCGATCACTCGAACGAGGGATCACATGAACCTCAGTTCTGAATCGGCTCCACCGCGATCACGCGCGCGACGGTCGGGAGGAGCAACTTCGTCAGCCCGCCGGTCCCGGCCCCGAGATCGATACACCGTGCTCCCCACGCCGAGCCCGGTCTGCGCGACGAGCCAGTCGATCGAGTCCTGCGGATAGGAGGGCCGTGCGCGCTCGTCGACCTCGGCTCCGCTCGCGAAACCGATCGCCGCGCTCGGATGAATGGTCAACGAAGTGGTGCCATCAGCTCGGCGTCACGCGATACGCGTCGAACACCGCTTCAAGATTCCGCAGCGCCGTAAGCAGCGTGCGCAGGCCCTTCACGTCTCCGACCTCGACCGTGTACCAGTTCTTCGCCAACTGATCCTCGACCGTCCCGCCGTAGCTGACGATGTTCGCTCCGTGCTCGGCAAAGGTACGCGCCACGTCCTCGAGCAGGCGCGGGCGATCCCACGAGTCGACCGCAATCTGGACGCGGAAGCTGGTCGACGTCGCCGCTCCGTCCCACGAGACGGGTGTGAAGCGCTCGGGGCTGCGCTTGAGCGCCTTCACGTTCGGACAGTCCTCGCGGTGGATCGTGATGCCGCGGCCGAGGGAGATGTAGCCGAGGATCGGGTCGCCCGGCACCGGCGTGCAGCACTTGGCGAGCCGAACGAGCACATCGGTAACGCCCGGGACGATGATCCCCATGTCCGACCCCGAGACCGGCTGCGCCTTCGCGGCCTTCGTGATCACCGGGGCCTCTTCGGCGACCTGCTCGGTCTTCAGCCGTTGGACGACCTTGTTCACGACGCCGCCCGCCTGCAACTTCCCGGAACCGAGCGCGAGATAGAAGTCTTCCGCCTTCTTGAACCCGGTCTCGCGGATCACCTGTGCGAGCGTCGCCGAACCACGGAGCTTCGCGTACGGAAGGTTCTGCGCCTTCAGCGCGTTCTCGAGCGCCTCGCGCCCCTTCGCCTCAGCATCCTCCCGCGACTCGCGTGAGAACCACTGGCGGATCTTGTTGCGCGCGCGCGAGCTCTTCGCGAGTGACATCCAGTCGCGCGACGGACCGCGCCCCTGCTTCGAGGTGAGAATCTCGACGAAGTCGCCGTTCTTCAGTTGGTAGTGCAACGGGACGATGCGGCCGTTGATCTTCGCGCCGACCGTGCGGTGGCCGACGTCGGTGTGCACGGCGTAGGCGAAGTCGATCGGCGTCGCGCCGGCGGGCAGCGTCTTGACCTGACCCTTCGGCGTGAAGACGTGCACCTCGTCCTCGAAGAGATCGGTGCGGAACGTCTTCATGAACTCGCGCGGATCGGCCTCGTCGGTCGTTCCCTCGTCCATCAGCTGTTTGACCCACGCGACCCACTCTGCGTCGCGGTCCTTTTCCTTCTTGCCCTTCTTGTAGAGCCAGTGCGCGGCGACGCCGTACTCGGCGGTCTCATGCATGTCCCGTGTGCGCACCTGGATCTCGAGGGGCCGCCCCTGCGGACCGATCACGGTGGTGTGCAGGGCGCGGTAACCGTTGAACTTCGGCATCGCGACGTAGTCCTTGAAGCGGCCCGGCATCGGCTTCCACAGCGAGTGGATCAGGCCGAGCGCGCCATAACAATCGCGCGTACCCTCATCGCCCGTGCGCTCCGCGATCACACGCATCGCGGTCAGGTCGTAAATCTCGTTGAACTCGCGACCCTTCTTCGCCATCTTGTCGTAGATCGAGAAGAAGTGCTTGGCGCGCCCCGAGATCTCGGCGGGCACGTCGACCTTGTCGAGCTCCTTCTGCAGCACCATCGCGGCCTCGCGAACGAGCTCCTCACGGTCGGTGCGCCGCTCGGCGACCATCTGCTTGATCTCTTCGTACTTGCGCGGGTGCAGCGTCTGGAACGCGAGATCCTCAAGCTCCCACTTGAGCGCGTGGATACCGAGGCGATGTGCGAGCGGCGCGTAGACCTCGAGGGTCTCGCGCGCTTTCTGTAGCTGCTTCTGCTTGCCGAGGTACTCGATCGTCCGCAGGTTGTGCAACCGGTCGGCGAGCTTGATCAGGATGACGCGCAGGTCTTCCGCCATCGCGACGATCAGCTTGCGGTAGTTCTCCGCCTCAGCGTGCTCGCGGCTCTGGAACTTCACCCGCGTCAGCTTCGTCACGCCTTCGACGAGGTTCGCGATCTCTTCCCCGAACTCCGCGCGCAGCTCGTCGATGTCCGTGGCAGTGTCCTCGACCACGTCGTGCAGCAGCGCCGCCGCGAGCGTCGCTTCGTCGAGCTGGAGCCCGGCGAGAATCTTGGCGACGCCCCACGGGTGGTAGATGAACTCCTGGCCGGACTGGCGCAGCTGGCCGGCGTGGGCCTGCGCGGCGTAGTCGAACGCCCGGGTCACGAGCTCCCGGTCGGCATCGGGCTTGTACGCCTCGACCTCGGCGAGCAGCTCGTCGACGAGATCCTGGTGCCGTTCGAGTACTGCCACGACCCCATTGTACCGCCCGTGTTTCAGGCCCCCTTCCCCGTTCGAGCGCACCTCCTCAGGAGGAAATCGCGTTGTGCCGATGAATCACAGGAGCCCGATGATCGCCCGCTGGAGAGAGACGAGGAAGCTGGTTCAGGTCGCGCGCATGCTGTGCGAGCTGGACTCCGCCACTCCGCGGCGGCCCGCGATGCGGCGCCGCAGCCGGGCCGTGCTCGCCCGCCTCTAACGCGTGACCGGGGTGCCGACAAACTCGTCGAACCGCGCGTCGCCGCGCAGCGCGTCGAAATCCGTGTCGTCCCGCGCGAGGTCGCTCAGCGACGGCCGCTCCGTGAGGGCTTCGGCCAGGTGCCCGAGCGCCGGCTCGATCTCCCCCAGCCGCGCCTCCGCGCGCGACAAGTTGTAGAGCAGCGCACCTCGATCGTCGTACCGCTCGAGGGCGGCGGTCACCAGCTGTTTCGCCTCCTCGATCTCACCGCGTCCGAAAAGCTCGAAGACCTGGGCGTTCACCTCCCACGCAAGCGCCTTGTACGCCTCGCCGGGCTTGCCGCCGACACTGAGGACGGTTGTTCGGTCCTCCGCCGCGACCGCCGTGCGCTTCGAGCCGGGGTCGCGCACGAAGAGCACCGTGCCGGTCGGCGCTTCGGTGTCCTCGCCGTCCACCGTGAAACACGCGGTGCCGGCGATCACGACGTAGAGCTCTTCGTGCCCGGTCGATTTCTCATCGTGCACACCGACGAGCTTCGCGCCCTCGTCGCCCGACCACGCGTTGATCCCGAACGCCTGCGCGTCGAACTCACGCCGGATCGGGGACCAGCCGTTGCCCTGCTTGATCTCTGAGATGTTCACGGTATCGGCCATGCCGCGATCGTAATGCGCGAGCACCGTGTGAGCGATTCGAGATTTCAGATCAAGCGGCCGCGGCGAGCGCCGGCCGCTGTTCAAGCAGCGCACGGAACGCAGGCGACTCGAGCAGGCTCCGCTTGGAGCCCTCGGCCAGCTCGAGCTCCGCGAAGATCTCGCGCGCTTCAGACGTCCACGCGGTCTCGCCCGCCGTCCACTGGCCGGCGAGCCATTCACGCAGCTCGTCGAATCCTTCGGTGGAGTCGAAGACGCGACGCACGACGAGCTGCGGCGAGACGACGCCGTTCCAACGGTTCTCCTGGAGACGGAACGCGACGTCGTAGCGGGACTCACGCCGGAAGCGATCGAGCTGCGCTCCGAGGTTGAACGCGATCGCCTGGCCGGAGTCGCGGCCATGCTGGCGCACGCGGAACCGCAGGTGTTTGCCGTCACCGACTGTCGTTGCGTCCGCGATCTCGCAGCCGTCGACGAGGAGCGTGACGCCCGGGTTGCCGATCCCGAACGGCGCCATCTTCTTCAGTTCCTCGCAAAGAGAGAGGTTGAGCTTCGAGCCCGGCACGATCGCGTCGATGCGCGTCACGGGGCGCAGGTCGTCCTCGGTCAGCACCTCGTCGGCGTGCGCGGCGAACGCGGCCGCGAACGTCTCCACGCGCTCGGGCGCGATCGTCAAGCCGGCCGCGGCGCGGTGGCCGCCGTAGCGCTCGAGGTGGCCGGAGCACGCTCCGAGGGCGCCGTGCAGGTCGAACGCCGGCACGGAGCGGCCGGAGCCCTTCCACTCGCCGTCCGAGCCCGCGATCATCACGACCGGACGGTTGTAGCGCTCGACCAGGCGCGACGCGACGATCCCGATCACGCCTTCGTGCCATCCCTCGCCCGCGACGACATAGCCCCGGCGACGGCGGCGCGCTTCCGGCCACGACTCGACCTGGTCGACAGCTTCGCGAAGAATGCGCTCCTCAACGATCTGCCGGTCTCGGTTCAGCGTCTCGAGCTCCTCGGCGAGCAGCTTCGCCTCGCGATCGTCCTCGGTCAGCAGCAATCTCAACGCGGCCTCCGGGCGGCAGAGCCGTCCGGAAGCGTTGATCCGCGGTGCAAGCCGGAAGCCGATCGACTGCTCGTCGACCGCAGCGGGGTCGACGCCTCCGACGCGCATCAGTGCGCGCAGACCCGGCTTCTGCGTCTGCGCGATGCGGCGCAGGCCCAGCAGCGCGAGGGCGCGGTTCTCGTCGACGAGCGGAACCACGTCCGCAACCGTGGCGAGCGCGACGATGTCGAGGTGCCGCTCGAGGAACGGGTGATCGAGACCGAGCAGCGCTTGTGCCAGCTTCCAGACGACCGCGGTGCCGCAGAGCCCCTTGAACGGGTAGTCACCCTTCAGCGGCGCGACGACCGGGCACGCGGGGAACGACTCGGCGGGACGATGGTGGTCGGTGACGACGACCTCGAGGCCGAGCGAGCGAGCGTGCTCGACCTCGGCGACCGCGGTGATGCCGCAGTCGACGGTCAGCACGAGGTCGAACCCTTCCTCCGCGAGCCGCGTCAACGTGCCGGCGTTCAGGCCGTAGCCCTCTTCGAAGCGCGACGGCAAGTGCCACGCGACCTCCGCACGGTTTTCTTCGGTGCAGAGCTCCTTCAGCAGCAGGACCGCCAGCGCAGTCGCGCAGATCCCATCGGCGTCGTAGTCGCCGTGCACGCAGATCCGGGCACCGGCCTCGACGGCGGCGGTGATCGTCTCGACCGCCTCCCGCATGTCGCCGAGCGCAAACGGATCGTGACCCGGCAACGCCCCGTCCAGGAAGCGGCGCGCGTCGCCGGGAGCGCCGTAGCCGCGCCGCACGAGCACCGCGGCCGTCACCTCATCGAGGGAGAGCTCCGCGGCCAGAGCGCGCACGTCCCCGTACACGCAAGGATCGAGCTGCCAGGTTCCGGACGCCACAGGGCTGAAAACGGTACGGACGGCGTCGGACAGATCTGCTTCAATTCCGCTCCCGTGCTGAGAACGCTCGCCGCGCTCGTGCTCGCCGCAGGCCTAGCCTGCGCAGCCACGCCCGCGGCCGCTCCCACTCGGGTGATCCCGGAGGGCGTCTCGGTCGGAGGTCTCCGCGTCGGCGGGCTGAGCGCCGAGCCGGCCCGGCTCCGCGTCCAGGCTGCCTTCGCGCGTCCCGTCTCGATCGCCTACCGCGGCAAGGTGATGCAGGTGACGCCGCGTGAGTTCGATGCCGCAATCGGCGTCGACGACGCTGTGAGCTCGGCGCTGGCCGCCACACCGCACAGCGACATTGCGCTGCCGGTCGAGTACTCGCACGCGAAGCTCGACAGGCTCGTCGCGCTCCTCGCACGCCGTCACCACCGCGCCGCGCGCGCCGCCCGCGTCACCGGTGCGACCGCAAACGGTCCTCAGTTCGCATCGGCGAAGCCCGGCGTCGAAGTGAACACGAAGACGATGCGCGCAGCGCTCGTGCAACTCCTGCGCGACGGGACGCGCGCGCCGCTCCAGGTCTTGACCAGGCCCGTGCCCGCGCAGCGGACGATCGCGAACTTCGGACCTGTGGTCGTGATCACGCGTGGCGCGAACACCTTGAAGCTCTACGACGGTCACCAGCTCGTCCGCACGTTCCGTGTTGCCACCGGCCAGTCGGTCTTCCCAACACCGGCGGGCGTCTGGCGGATCGTCGACAAGCAGCTCAACCCGTGGTGGCATCCGCCGGCCTCACCCTGGGCGCGCGGACTGAAGCCGATCCCGCCCGGCCCGGGCAATCCACTCGGCACGCGCTGGATGGGGCTGAACGCATCGGGTGTCGGCATCCATGGCACGAACGCGCCGGCGTCGATCGGTTACAGCGCGTCGCACGGCTGCATTCGCATGCAGGTTCCCGAAGCGGAGTGGCTGTTCCAGCACGTCCACCTCGGCACGCCCGTCGTGATTTTGTAATTAACCGCCTTCGCGGGGGAGATTCACGCCGAGGTAGGTGAGCACGACGATCACGCCCGCGAGTGCGACGAGCCCGCCGATGATCAGGCGCGGATGCCCCGACTCGCGCACGGTCACAGCGAACGCGCGGCCGAGCAGGATGAAGACGCCCGCGACGAGCCCCGTGCCGACGATCATGGCAGGCACCAAGACCACAAGACGTTCCCAACTGAGAGCGGCGAGGACGTTCACTACCATGGCATCGTGCCTGAATCGCTGCCCTCGCCCGACCCGAACTACAGCTCAGGGAACGACTACGTCGTCGAGTTTCTCGGCTATCGCTTCTCCTTCGGAGCCGCGGATTTCGAAGGGCGCGTCGTCGCCGCCGCAGTGAAGCTCGGGGTCGTCGAGATGCCCGACCTCGACGACGACGAGACCGAAGACCTCGTGGCGCTCGCGGCTCAGGGCGTGATCGAGGAGCCCGCGTCTCGCCTCGGTCGCTACCTCGTGCGCAACTGGGAGCGCGTGTCCCTCGTCGACGGCGAATCGCTCGTCTACTGGCTGCGCAAGCTGATCTTTCGGGGCGCGTGGCTCGATCACCAGGTGAAGCGCGGCGCGCTCGAGGTCGTCTGGGACGACAGCGAGGCCGAGTTCGCCTACCAGCATCCGGGCGGCGGCCGCCCGTTGCTCGAACTCGCACCGGTGCCCTCATGGCACGAGCTTCAGTTCAAGCCATAGAGGCTTAAGGAGGAATTCTGTGCACTCCCGGATGGTGGCTCAAACACGGCGCAGCTCGCCCGGGTCGGGCTTGAACGTAGACACCGCTATGCCCTGCGCCCGACCCATGCAACCTGCTTGGTCTGAGCCATCCCCCGAAGCACCCAAATCCCTCCTCAAGCCTCTAGCCGCCGGCGCGGCGTACCTCGCCGCCCTGCTCGCGCTCGACCACTACGCCTCGTATCCGCAGCAGCTTGCGCTCGGCGCGCTGACGGTCGTGGTGTTCGTCGCCGCGCTGACTCGCGTCTCGGCGGAGCGTCGCGCACAGGCGGTCGGCGTCGTCGCGGTCGCGACGATCGGCGAGGTGATCGGGTCGCTGATCTGGGGCGTCTACAGCTACCGCCTGCACAACCTGCCGCTGTTCGTGCCGCCCGCGCACGGGCTGGTCTACCTGACGGGGCTCGCGCTCGCGACCGCGCTCGTGCGGCACACACGGGTGCTCGTCTGGGCAGCAGCGGCCGGAGCTGTGACGTGGGGCGTCCTCGGGCTGACCGTGCTTCCGCATCGCGACATCGCGGGCGCGCTCGGCATCCCGATGCTCCTGCTTTTCCTCTGGCGCGGCCGCAACCGCGCGATCTACGCGGGGGTCTTTCTGGTCGTTGCGGCACTCGAGCTCTACGGGACCGCAATCAGCACCTGGCGCTGGGCGGATGAGCTGCCCGGCCTCGGCATACCCCAGGGCAATCCGCCGAGCGGCGTGGCGTCCGGCTACGTGTGGTTCGACGTGATGGCATTGCTGACAGCGCCCCGGGCACTCAAGATGATCAGACGTCGAGCTTCCCGAACTCCGCGTGAAGGTGAGCAGCCTGCGCGGAGCACCACTCCTGCGTGAGCGCGGAGCCCAGCTCGACCGACACGACCTCGGCGAGCCGTAGCCCGAGCCGGCGGCAGAGCAGCGTGAACCCGCGCGGCGCCGCGTCCGTATGCGCGACGAAGAGAACGCCCTTGCTCAAGCCCGAGAGCTCGAGCATGTAGTAGGAGCGAAGCCCGCGCTCGCGATCGAGCGGAGAAGGCAGCGGCAGCACGCTCGCGTCCTGCACGCAGTACGGGAACGTTTCCCCGGAGAGCACCGACTTCAGCGCGGCGGCGACGCGCGGCGGCGGCTCCCGGAGCTCCCACCCGCGACCAACGACTTCGATGCGATCACCGTTCTCGAGATAGAGCGCGCCCACTTCGCAGGCGAGAGCCTCGACGGCGACCAGCGCAAGCGCGTGCATCGTCTCCTCGACCGATCCGCGGGGGACCGCGACGGCGGCACGAACGGCGTCGAGCTCCTCGAGCTCGTCGGCGAGCTTCTTGGCCGGAGTGACCGACCCGATGGCGTCCGCGGCAAGCATCGCTGCGGACTGCAGCGCATCCTCGGGAGCCCCGCCGAGCGCCTCGTCATCACCGCCGAACACCACGACGACGTCGCTCGTGACCGGAACGAACGCAGCGACCTGCGCGTAGTACGGCCCGAAGACGAGCTCCTTGCCCCCGTGCGCAAGGCGCACCGGCTTGCCCGTATCGAGCGCGTCGCAGAGCGAGGATTCTTCTTCGGTTGTGACTTCGATCAGCCCGGCCCAGCCGGACCCGCGTCCGCTCCCTCCGAAATGGACGAAGCGGTTGCCGGACACACGCCGGAGCACGAAGAGATCGCTCGCGCCGACTGACGCTGCCGCAGCGTCTGCACGAGGTGCGGTTGTGGACATCGCCTCCATTATCGGCCAACCCTCGGCCGACTCCAAGCGAATCCCTAGAAAAGGGTGCTGGGGTCCGGCGTGGCGCCCAGGTGGGCGCGGCCGAGCTCGGTGATCGTGCGGCCACGCGGCGTGCGCTGGAGGAACCCCAACTGGAGCAGGTACGGCTCGTAGACGTCCTCGATCGTCTCCTGCTCCTCGCCGAGGGAGACCGCAAGCGTCGAGAGCCCGACCGGGCCGCCGCCGAACTTGTCGACAACGCAGCGCAGGAGCGCCCGGTCGAAACGCTCGAGCCCCGCGCCGTCGACCTCGAGCAGCGTCAGCGCCTCCTCCGCGATCGCAGTCGTGACGACACCTTCGTGACGCACCTCGGCCACATCGCGGACGCGGCGGAGGATGCGGTTCGCGATGCGCGGCGTTCCGCGTGCGCGCCCGGCGACGAGCTGTGCAGCGTCCTCTTCGATCTCGACCCCGAGGATGCTGGCGGAGCGCCTGACGATCTGCGCGAGCTCGACCGCGTTGTAGTGGTCGAGGCGGAAGGTGAGTCCGAAGCGGTCGCGCAGCGGCGTCGTGAGCAGGCCGGTGCGCGTCGTCGCGCCGATCAGGGTGAACGGCGGCAGGTCGAGCGTCAGCGTGCGAGCCGCCGGTCCCTGCCCGACGATGATGTCGAGCCGGAAATCCTCGAGCGCCGGATAGAGGATCTCCTCGGCAGCACGGTTCAGGCGATGGATCTCGTCGACGAACAAGACGTCGCGGGGCTCGAGCGTGGTCAGGATCGCGGCGATGTCGCCCTTGCGCTCGAGCGCCGGCCCCGCCACCTGGCGGATGCCGACCCCGAGCTCGTTGCGCACGATCTGCGCGAGCGAGGTCTTACCGAGCCCCGGCGGCCCCGCGAGCAGGACGTGGTCGAGCGCCTCTCCGCGCGCCTTCGCCGCTTCGAGCGCGATCGAGAGCTGCTCCTTGACACGCTCCTGTCCGACGAAGTCGCTGAGCGTGCGCGGGCGGAGCGAGCGCTCGAGCTCCTCCTCCGCGTCCGCCAGAACCGGGGCGAGAAATTGGCTCATGCGGCCGCCCTCAGCGCCTGGCGCACCTGCTCCTCGATCGTGAGGCCCGAGTCGACGTCGGAGAGCGCGCGCTCCGCATCGATCAGCGACCAGCCGAGCTCGACGAGCGCGTCGCGCGCGGTCAGCTCGCCGGAGTCCGGATCGCCGATGTCGAGACCGACGAGCTTCGCCTTCAGCTCGAGCACGACGCGCTGCGCGGTCTTGAGGCCGATACCGGGGATCGCCTGGAAGCGCTTCACGTCGTCACGCGCGATCGCGCGGCGCAATTCCGCCGGCGTGGAGCCGGAGACGATCGCGAGCGCGACCTTCGGGCCGACGCCGTTCACGCCGAGCAGCAGCTCGAAGAGCTCGCGCTCGTCGGCGGCTGCGAAGCCATAGAGCTGCAGCGCGTCCTCGCGGACGACGGTGTGCACCTCGATCGTGATCTCGCCGTCACCGAGGCGGTGCACGGACGGCGTGGCGTGAACGAGGTAGCCGACACCGTTCACGTCGAGGATCAGTCCGCTGCCGGCGCGTCCGGAGATCCGGCCACGGAGGCGCGCGATCACGACGCAACCAGCTTCATCAGCGGCGGTGCGAGCGCGTGGCAGATCGCGACGGCCAGCGCGTCGGCGGCGTGATTCGGTGTCGGCACCTCTTCGAGGGCGAGGATCGCCTTCACCATCTTCCCGACCTGCTCCTTGTCCGCTCGCCCGTAGCCGCAGACGGCCTGCTTGACGGTCGCAGGGGAGTACTCAGTGCACGCGACGCCGACGGACGCTGCGGCGACGAGCACGGCTCCCCGGGCTTGTCCGACGGAGAGTGCGATGCGGGCGTCGGCGCCGACGTACGACTCCTCCAGGGCGACGGCATCCGGGGCGTGCTGGGCGATCAGCTCCTGCACGCCCGTGAAGATCGTGAGCAGTCGTGCCTCCGGACGCTCTCTGGCCGACGTTCGCCACCACCCGTGGCACGTGGCCCTGAGGCGCCCTCCGCTTTCTTGGACGATTCCGTACCCGCATGCAGCCGTCCCTGGATCGATGCCGAGAACCTTCACGAGAACACGTTAGGCGCGCCTCCGGACGTTCCTCCGGCTTCGGAGGCAGCCCTAGTTCGCGGAGACGTCTCGGAGCCGGGCATCCACGAGGCAGAAGACACCGTAGGCCACGAGGCCGACTGCGGTCACCCCGAGCAGGAACGGCCCGTAGGACGCGTGCGCCAGCTTCTGGAGCGCGCCGTCGAGGCCGATTGCATCCTTCGGCGTGTAGTCGATCGCCGCCTTGGTGACGAAGATTCCGATCAGGCCGAAGACGACAAAACGCGCCACGTGCCCGACCACGCCTGCCCGACCGCCCCACGTGCGCCAGGCCGGCGAGAGCGATCCGACGCGCCACTTGTCCTCGAACTTCCGGGCGAGACCGCGGTAGAGATTCCAGAACGCCGCGCCGATCAGGCAGAGGCCGGCGATCCCGACGATCCACTGCCCGCCGGGCCAGCCCAGCACGATCGCCGTGCTCTGGTGCGCCTTCGCATCCTGGGATTGGCCGCCGCCCGAGCCGGTGATGATCTCGACCGTCGAGTAGGTGAGGCCGGCGTAGATCAGGCCACGGGCGGCGTAGCCCGCGCGCTTGCCCCAGACCTTCGCCTCCCCGTCTCCGTCGTCCGCGCGCTCGGCATAGGCCTCGATGAAACGCCACAGCGCGTAGGCCGCGAAGCCGCCCGCGAGCAGCACCAGCACGATCTTCCCGAACGAGTGATGAGCGAGCGACTGGAGCGCACCCTGCCTGCTCGTCGCCTTGCCTCCGTCACCGAGCGCGAGCTTGAGCGCGAGCGCCCCGACAAGCGCGAACGACAATCCCTTGGCGACGAGACCGATGCGTGCGACGACCGCGTACCAGCCTCGGCCTGCCTCGGCCTTGCCCCGCGTCTTGCTCCCGACGTCAGCTGCGCTCACGCGAACCTCCTCGAACCTGTCGTTTGCCCCTCGATGCAACGACGAAGCGACCGCGACGGGTACGCGGTGGCGATCAGCCCGCGACGAGCTCGAGCACTTGCTCGGGGATATCGAAGTTCGCGTAGACGTCCTGGACGTCGTCCTTGTCCTCGAGCGCGTCGATCAGGCGCATCACCTGGCGGGCTTTCGCCTCGTCCGGAACGGCCACGGTCGTTCTGGGGACGAGCATCAGCTCCGCCGAGTCGACCGTGAAGCCAGCGGCTTCGATCGCCTCCCGCACCGCGGTCAGGGACTCCGGCGCGGAGCTGACCTGGAAGACATCGCCGTCCTGCTCGATGTCCTCCGCCCCGCCGTCGGCAGCGACAAGCAGCAGCTCATCCTCGTCGACCCCGTCCGCCGGTACGACGACGACGCCACGGCGGTCGAACTGCCACGCGACCGCGCCCGTCGCGCCGAGGTTGCCTCCGTGCTTCGAGAACATGTGGCGCACATCGGCGGCCGTGCGGTTCTTGTTGTCGGTCAGCGCTTCGACGATCACCGCGACCCCCTCGGGGCCGTAGCCCTCGTAGACGATCGTCTCGAACGCGTCGGCGTCGGCATCCGCGCCCGAGCCCTTCGCGATCGCGCGGTCGATGTTGTCCTTCGGCATCGAGTAGG
>JBKJQL010000260.1:0-2826 GCA_046594035.1 Gaiellaceae bacterium | reverse complement strand
CGCGCCGAGGAGCGTCTGGTAGACGAGTAGCTCCTCGTGCGGATCTGCGAGCCCGCCCAGCTCGTTGTGCCACACGCGTAGGCGCCCCGCCCACTCCGTGGGCAGCCAGCTGAGCGCAGCGATGCGGGAACGAACGTCGGGTGAACGCTTCGTGTCGTGCGTGTAGGTGGTCAGCATGTGCAGCGGGAATCGCGCGGCGCGCTTCGCATTCGCCTCGTGGAACTCCGCGACGCTCAGACCGAAGCGCCCCGGATTGCCACCCACCTCGTTCAATGCAGCAAGCCGGAAGTAGCGGTAGAACGCGGTGTCCTCGACGCCCTTGGCCATCACAGGCCCGGTCAACTGCTGGAAGCGAACGACGAAGTCCTCGTTACCCGCTTCTTGCAGGAAGAGCAGTCGGCGCAACTCCTCCGACACGCTCGCACGCCCGATCTCGACGCGGTCCGCGTCCTCGACGACTCCCTTGTACGGCTGGATATAGGTGCGGTAGACGTGGAACGACGCGAGCGCAAGCGGCAAGTTCTCGAGCGCCACCTCCTGGTGCAGTCGTCGCAGTTCGGGCTCGAAGGTGTTCACGGCGACCTCGAGCTTCGAGAGCGAGACGATGTCCTCGTAGCGGCGGCTGTCGCCGGTGAACGCTTCGTACAGCTCCGTGAGTTCCGCTTCCGCGTCGCGGTTGACGCATACGGCCAGCACGTCGTTCAGGAACTCGTAGCCCGTCGTCCCTTCGATCCGCCAGTCGCGGAGCTCCTCACCGGGTTCGAGGATCTTCTCGGCCCAGACGTGCTCGACGCCCGCCTCCGCGAGGCGCTCGAAGTATTCCGCGGGATCCGCGAGCCCGTCGGGATGGTCGACGCGCACGCCGTCGATCACACCTTCACGGACGAGCGCGATCACCTTCGCGTGCGTCGTCCAGAAGACCTCCCAGTCCTCCTGCTTGAGCCCACCCAACTCGCCGACGTCGAAGAACCGGCGGTGGAAGCCCGACTTCAGGTCGACGTCGAAGAACATCTGGCGCAGCTCGAGGTCGCGCCAGAACGGGCTCTCGTCGACAGCCGCCATGTGGTTCGGGACGATGTCGAGGATCACGCCAAGACCTGAATCTGCGAGCTTGCGAAACTCCGTCTCGCCGCCCAGCGCCTCGGAGATCTCCCGAGGATCGGTCACGTCGTACCCGTGCTGCGAGCCTTCGCGCGCGCGCAACGACGGCGACAGGTAGAGGTGTGAGATGCCGAGGTCGCGCAGGTACGGCACGAGCTCGCGTGCAGCCGCGAACCCGAACTCGGGCGTCAGCTGGAGGCGATACGTGGCGCGGAAGGGTGGCTCGTCCGGTCTCACGGCCACGTTCCTCGGGCGCGAGCACCAAGCGATGCAAGGACGCAGGTCTTCCCGCTAGTGGTTCTAGCGGGAAGACCGAGGACGCTGCAGCGCGCCGCGTGATCGCGCGCGAGGGACATGGAGGGTGAGGCCGGGCGAGCCACTAGACACGCCTCAACACAGCGATCGAGCGCGTCTCGACGAGGACGTCGGCGCCCGGGACGAGACGGTCGCCTTCGAAGCGGCCGGTGGTGAGCGCCACCTCCCAGCGCGCGCCGAAGCGGCGAGCCGGCAGGCGGAACGTGAGATCCTCGAAGTGCCCGTTGAAGAGCAGCAAGAACGAGTCGTCGCGCATCTCGTGCCCGTCCTTCGTCTCGGTCCTCAGCTCGTCGCCGTTCAAGAAAGCGCCGATCGACCGCGACTCGGCGTTGTCCCAGTCGCGGCGTGTCATCCGGCGGCCGTCGGGCCGCATCCACCACACGTCCGGGAGCTGCTCGCCCTTGCCCTCGAAGAACTTCGTCCGGTGGAAGACCGGATGCGCCCGGCGAAGCGCGATCAGCTGACGCGAGAAGGCCAGCAGGTCCGGATCGCAGTCGTCCCAGTTGAACCAGGAGATCTCGTTGTCCTGACACCACGCGTTGTTGCTGCCGCGTTGCGTGCGGCCCCACTCGTCCCCGCCGAGCAGCATCGGAACTCCCTGCGAGAGCAACAGCGTCGCCAGGAAGTTGCGCTGTTGGCGCGCGCGCAGCGCATTGATCGACGGGTCGTCCGTCGGCCCTTCGGCGCCGCAGTTCCACGAGCGGTTGTCGTCGGTGCCGTCCTTGTTCTCCTCGCCGTTCGCCTCGTTGTGCTTCTCGTTGTACGAGACGAGGTCACGAAGCGTGAACCCGTCGTGCGCGGTGATGAAGTTGACGGAGGCGAACGGCTTGCGTCCATCGCTCTGGTAGAGGTCGGACGAGCCTCCGAAGCGCGAGGCGAAGTCACTGAGCGGCGCCTGGCCGCGCCAGAAGTCGCGCATCGTGTCGCGGTAAATGCCGTTCCACTCCGACCAAAGGACCGGGAAGTTCCCGACCTGGTACCCACCGGGTCCGACGTCCCACGGCTCGGCGATCAGCTTCACCTGGGACAGGATCGGATCCTGGTGGATGATGTCGAAGAAGGCCGACAGGCGATCGACCTCGTAGAACTCGCGCGCGAGCGCGGACGCAAGATCGAAGCGGAAGCCGTCGACGTGGCAGTCGGTGACGAAGTAGCGCAGCGAGTCCATGATCAGCCGCAGCACCGTGGGGTGCACCGGGTTGAGCGTGTTGCCCGTGCCCGTGTAGTCCATGTAGAAGCGCGGCGTCTCGGGCACCAGACGGTAGTAGCTCTCGTTGTCGACACCGCGGAAGCTGAGCATCGGCCCGAGCTGGTTCCCCTCTGCGGTGTCGACAACGAGAGCTACTACCGTCTGGTGCCCGAGACGCCGCGCTTCTACATGGACTACACGGGCACGGGCAACACGCTCAA
>JBKJQL010000169.1:0-3029 GCA_046594035.1 Gaiellaceae bacterium | reverse complement strand
GCGCGCGTCGACGAACCAGGCGGTCTCAGTCGGAGTGACGGGCGTTCCCGCCTGGGTGATCGACGGGAAGCTGCTCGTCCCGGGCGCACAGCCGCGCGAGGTGTTCGAGCGCGTGTTCGAGCAACTCGCCAGCCAAAGCTTGTAACAGACCGTCACGTGAGGTTCGCCGCGGCCGCGCTTCAGTCCCCGCCCGGCGCGTACCTGCAGTGCTGGTTCGGCGCAGGCGGGTCGAGCACGAGCAGCTCGGGGATCGACACCGCGCGCAGCCCCCGCTTCCGGATCGCGTCGAGGATCGCCGGGATCGCCTCGACCGTCCACGGATGGATGTCGTGCAGCAGCACGATCGCGCCGGGCCGGAGCTCGCGGATCACGGTGCGCGCCACCGACTCCTTCGTCGGGTGCGACCCGGGCCGGTCGTCGCCCGCAGTCGCCGACCACAGCACCTGCGCGAGGCCGAGCGAGCGCACGACCGCGTCCGTGTCCTTGTTGTGCAGCTCGTAGGGCGGCCGGAAGAGGCGCGGTTTCCACCCGAGCGTGCGCGATGCCTCGTACTGCGTGCGGAGGAGCTCGGCCCAGACGAGCCAGGTCGGGAGCTCGGTCAGGCGTGGATGCGACCAGGTGTGGTTGCCGACCACCCCGACTTGCGTCTCTTCGCGGACGATCGCCGACGACCAGCTCAGCTGACTACCGATCACGAAAAACGTTGCGTGGGCGTTCGCGCGCCGCAGCATCGAGAGGAGCTGACCCGTATAGCGGCCCGGGCCGTCGTCAAAGGTCAGAGCGACGACGTTCGCGTTGCCGCCGCCGCATGAGATCGGCTCGCCGCGCCGCACCGCAGCGGCGAGCGCGCGTGTCTGCTCCCACTGGAGGACGACGTGCGGGCGGCGATAGGACTCTGGGCCGACACGCGAGGCGAGCGCGAAGGGAACCGCCACGAGGGCCGCGACCACGAAACACAGCGCGACCCGCATGAACCGAGGTTACATCCGGTTTCGCAAGGCGAGCACGTTCGCGACGAACGGCTTCGTGATCTCGTACAAGCCGTGCTCCTGGACGGCACGCTCCCCCTGGTACCAGCCCGCGAGGGCGAGGTGCTCGTCACCGCCGAACACCTGGAGCAGGTGCTTGAGATAGAGGATGCCGACCTCGATGTCGCCGTCGACACTCCGCGGGACCTTCCGCCCCGCGAGGACTGTCTCGACGTACTCGCGGGTCGAGGGCAGCGTCTGCAGGACACCGCGGGCGCCGGCCGACGAGACGATCTCCGTCTGGAATCCGGACTCCATCCAGGCGAGCGCACGGACGAGCTGCGAATCGACGCCAAGGCGCGCCGACCACTGGTCGAGCATCCCGCGCACGTCGAGGCGCTGCGAGGTCAGCGCGGGCGCGACGGCAGTCAGGCGCAATCGCCGACCGATCACGATCGGTTTCGCCGGGTCGATGTGGTTCGTCGACGCGAGCGCGGCGATCGTCGTGTGGAACGTCAGCGCAAGCGCCGTCAGCGTGTCGCCTTCGCGCACGATGTGAAACGACGTGCGCGTGATCGCGGATCGCACGCGCACGGGAACTGCGTTCCGTCGCACGATCGCGGACAGCGTGCGCGGACCGACGACCGCGTCGGCGAGCAGGTGCATCGCGCGCTGATAACGCTTCAGCGCGGCGGTCGTTTCCTTGCCCATGTAGCCGTCGAGCGCGCCCGAGTACATGCCGCGCTTCGTGAGGAGGAACTGCAGCACGGAGACGTCCCAGCCGAAGTCGCCGCGCTTCAAGGTCCGCGCGCCGAAGAGCGGGCGGCCGAGCGGACCGAGCGCGTTGCGCATCCGCGCGTTCGCAACGCCGTACGGCAAACCGTGCTTGCGCTGGAACACCCGGACGGCGGTCGCGGTGCGGGGGCCGGCGATGCCGTCGATCTGCGAGAGGTACAGGCCGTGCGCTCGTAGCGCGACCTGGAGCCCGGCAATCTGGGGATTGGCGGCAGCCCTGGGGTTCGAGGCAGCACTGACCGCCGGAGCGACCGCCAACGCACCGGTGAGACAGATGAGCGCAATGCAGCGGCGCACGAATCGGACCAGTTCTGCCCGGCCGATCGAGCTCCTCCCCGGCTTTACGTTCAGTCGTCGAGCAAAGCCTGCATCGCGGCGCTGCCGCGCGCAATCACCGGCCGCCACTCCGGGTCGAGGTGGTAGGCGGCGCTGTCGTAGTCTTCCGGAAGCGTGTCCCGCAGGTGCAGGTCGAGCGCATAGAGGCGCGGGTAGTAGCCGCCGCCCATGCAAAAGATCGCGTCGTAGACCTCGCCGCCGATCGTGTGCGTGTCGAGCGTGGTCGCGTGCTGGAGCTCGAGCGTTGTCGTCCCCGCCTCGGGCCCGGGCGACAAGCGCACTTCGATCTCGTCCACGCCGCCGCCAAGTGAGAGCTTGAGCAGGTTCGGCGCGTCGCACGTGACGATCTCGCCGCTGCCCATGTTCACCTGCTGGAACGTCCCGCCGACGCGCAAGTCGCCTGTGACCGGTACGTACCAGCGCTTCAGCCGCTCCGGGTTCGTACACGCGTCCCACAGGTCCTCGATCGTCGTCTCGTACGTGCGCGTGAAGACCGCGACGCGCGCCTCGCCGGCGGGGATCGTCCGAAGGCGCAGCTCCGGCTCTGGCTCGTGGTAGGTCGTCGTGTCGGTCGTCATCTGTCGCCTTTCGGATTGGGTGAGGGTGTGCGCTTGCCGCGCGCGACTTCGGTGCCGAGTGCATCCAGCCGCTGATTCCAGAAGCGGCGGTAGGGCTGCAGCCACTGGTCGACCTCTTGCAGCGCCGACGCATCGACGGCGTAGAGCCGCCGTGTGCCGGCAGCGCGGACGGTGGCGAAGCCCTGCTCCCGCAGCACGCGGAGGTGCTGCGAGACGGCCGGCTGAGAGATCCCGAACTCGTCCTGGATCGCGGCGCCGAGGGCGCCCGCGGCGTGCTCCCCGTCGGCGAGGAGCTCGAGGAGGCGGCGCCGCACCGGGTCGCCGAGGATCTCGAACGCGTGCATGCTTCCGA
>JBKJQL010000159.1:0-9695 GCA_046594035.1 Gaiellaceae bacterium | reverse complement strand
CGCGACCATCGCGGCCGCGCTCGGCGTGGCGGCCGACCACGGAGCGACGCTGGGCGCCGCCGCCCGCGCCTACGTCGAGCGCGAGCATGCGCTGCCCGACGTGGCAGACGCGTATGTGCGCGCGATCGAGTCTGCGGCCGGAGGTGACGCGGTCAACGACGCCGTCTTGCACCGGATCGCCGAGGCGGCGTCCGAGGTCGGGATCGACGACGCCTCGGCGCTCGCGCGGGCGGCGCGCGAGTCCGGGATCGTCGCGTGAAAGCCGCACTCAGGACGCTTCCGCCGTGGGTGTGGCTCACGGCGATCGTCGTGGCGTCGGCCTTGCTGCGCATCGTGCTTGCTCGCCGCATGGTCGCGCCGTGGATCATGGTCGACGAGCTCACCTACTCCGAGCTCGCAAAGTCGTTCGCGCACCAGGGAGAATTTCTCGTTCGAGGTGTGCCGAGCAACGGTTATGGCTTCGTCTATCCGATCCTGATCGCGCCGGCGTTCCGGCTGTTCTCCTCCGTGCCGCAGGCCTACACGGCGGCGAAGGTCATCGACTCGGTACTGATGTCGCTCGCCGCCGTACCGGCGTATCTCCTCGCACGTCGGATGGTGCGCCCGTCCCTCGCGCTCGTCGCTGCAGCGCTTACGGTCGCCGTGCCGTCGCTCGTCTACACCGGCACGTTGATGACCGAGAACGTCTTCTATCCGCTGTTCCTGACCTGCGCGCTCCTGCTCGTCCTGGTGCTCGAGCGCGTGACGCCTCTCCGCGTCGCCGGACTGCTCACACTTTCGCTGCTCGCGTTCCTGACGCGCGTGCAGGCGGTCGCGCTCATACCGGCGATGCTCACGGCCCCGCTGCTACTGCCCCGCGCCCGCTGGCGCGAGTTCCGGCTGCTCTACGGACTGGTCCTCGGTGCGGGCGCGCTCGTGCTCGTCTACGAGGTTGTGCGCGGGCGATCCCCGCTGGACGCGCTCGGGGCGTATCGCTCAGCGACGAGCAGCCAGTACTCCGTGGGAACGGTCTTCCGCTGGTTCGTCTACCACGTCGGGGAGCTCGACCTCTACGTGGGCGTCGTCCCGTTCGCCGCGCTCCTCTACCTTCCGTTCAGCCGCGAGCGCCGAACGCCGTTCGTCGCCGCGGCGCTTCCGCTCGTGTTCTGGCTCGTGCTCGAGGTGGCAGCGTTCGCATCGACGCAGAGCCAGCGGATCGAGGAGCGGAACATGTTCTTCGTCGCGCCGCTCTTCTTCATTGCACTCTGCATCTGGATCGAGCGCGGGCTGCCGCGCGAGCGCGTAGCGGCCGCCTGCGCCGTCGTTGCGGCGGCTCTCGTCGGCGTCGTGCCGTACACCGGCCTGCTCAACGGCAACGCGACGTCCGACACGCTGGCGTTCCTGCCGCTGTGGACGCTGCAGGACACGGTGACGACGCTCGACGAGATCGGCATGGTCGTGATGCTCGTCGCGATCGGCCTCACCTTGCTGATGCTGCTCGTGCCGGTGCGCTACGCGCTTGCCCTGCCCGCGGCGATCTTCGTGCTCTACGCGTTCACGCTCTGGGCGATCGAGACCAACCCGCACGGTGGCATTCAGCACGCGTCGATCGGTGCGCTGTACGGCGGCACCGCGAACCCCGACCGTGAATGGATCGACCACGCGGTCGGAAGCGACGCGAATGTCGGCGTGATCTACGACTCGGCAACGATGGACAAGTTCACCGTCTGGACGAACGAGTTCTTCAATCGCAGCGTGCGCCGCGTCGCCTACATCGGTGACCCGACACCGGGCGGCCTGCCCGAGACGAAGACGGCAATCGACTCCGAGGGCCGCGTCCACGGCCTCGGGATGCCGGAGTACGTGCTCACTTCGTTGCCGCTCATCGGCACCGCCGTGGCGCGCGACAAGGTCAAAGGCCTGTCGGTGTGGCGCGTGCGCGGGACGCCACGCGTGCAGTACGTGACCAAAGGGATCTCCGGCGATGGCTGGATCGAGCACGACGCGTCGATCACGAAGCACAAATGCGACGGCTTTACGACCGTGAACCTGCGTCAGAGCACGAAGCTCTTCCCCAATGCTCAGCTCGTGATCGTCAATGGGAAGTCCTATCGCGTGAAGGACGAGCGCGCGATCAAGGTCGCGTCCTGCACCGTGGTGATTCACGTCCCCGACACGCGGGTGCCCGGTCCGGAGGACCTGCGGAACCTGGGCGTGATCGTCGACGGGTTCAAGTGAGGATCGCGTTCGACGTCAGCCCGCTGTCGCATGAGCGGACCGGCGTGAACAACTACATCCGTGGCTCGCTCACCGGGCTCGCGGAGGTGGCGCGCCCGCTCGGCCACGAGATCGTCGCGTTCGCCCCGACGTCCCCGGCGGGCAAGCGCGCGATCCCCAAGGCGCTCGCGGGGATCGATGTCGAAGTGAGGCTCGTCACGTTGCCCGGCGCGCACTACTGGCGTACCGCCTGGTCGATGCTCGGCTACCCGCCGGCCGAGCGGTGGATCGGCAAGTTCGACGCTCTTCACTTCAGCGACTGGATGTACCCACCGCAGACCCGCGGCGTGCGCGCGACGACCATTCACGACGTCGTGCCGGTTCACCACCCGCAATGGACGACGAAGCGCACGCGCTCGATGCACGGACGCAAGTACCGAAACGCTGCGCTGACGTGCGATGTCGTGTTCGCGAACTCGGCGTTCACCGCATCGGACTTCGCGCGGACCCTCGACTTCCCGCTCGAACGCGTGCTGGTCGCACACCCCGGGATCGGGAAGGACTTCTCGACGGACGGCCCCGTTGCCGACCTCGGTGGCCCGTACCTCCTCACCGTGGCGACCCTCGAGCCGCGCAAGAACCTTGGGACGCTCGTCGAGGCGTTCGCGTTGCTCGAGGACAGCAACCTGTCGCTCGTCGTCGTCGGCGGAGCGGGTTGGGGCGAGCAGCCGCAGCTCGACCGTCCGGGAATCGTGCGCCTCGGCTACGTGCCCGACGAGGAGCTGGCGCGTCTCTACCGCGGCGCGCAGGCCGTGGTCTATCCGTCGCGCTTCGAAGGGTTCGGGATGCCGATCACCGAGGCGATGGCCTCGGGTGCACCGGTGGTCGCCTCCGCGCACGAGTCGATGGACGAGGCGTCCGGCGCCGCGGCGGTGCGTGCCGATCCCGAAAGCCCGCAGGCGATCGCCTCAGCGATCCTCGAGGCGATCACACGCCGCGACGAGCTGCGTGCGGCGGGCATCGAGCACGCGCGTCACTTCAGCTGGCGCCGAACAGGCGAGGTCGTTCTCGAAGGGTACGAGCGATTCGCGTAGCTCTCGATAGGACGCCGCTGCATCAGACCCGCGCCGGGACGGCGCGCTATGTCCAGGCGCTGCTCGAACACCTGCCGGGGGACAACCTCGACGTGATCGAGGTCTCGTATCCGGCGACGTCGCGTCTGCGCACGCTGGCGGCCGACGTGCTCTGGTACCCGCGCCTCCGCGCGGACGCCGACGTATTGCACTGCCCGACCTTCCGCGGCCCGTTCCGCGCGCGGCAGCCGCTCGTCGTGACCGTGCACGATCTCGCCGTGCTGAGGCATCCCGAGTGGTTCAATCGCTGGACGTCCGCCTACTCACGCATTGCCGTGCCGCGCGTCGTTGCAGCGGCGACGAGGGTGATCGCCGTCTCCGAATTCACGAAGCGCGAGCTCAGCTCGCTGCTCGACATACCGGACGACCGCATTCGAGTGGTACCGAACGGCGTCGAGGATGTCTTCACGCCTGACGGTCCGCGTGCCCGTGGCGACTACGTGCTCGCGGTCGGCACCCTCGAGCCGCGTAAGAACCTCGCGCGGATCGCCGAGGCCGTGGAAGGTGAGCTGCGCGTCGTCGGCGTGCGCGGGTGGGGCGGTGTCGATCCGCCGCCGAACGTGACGTGGCTCGGCGACGTGGACGACGACGAGCTGGCGGCGCTGTACCGCGGCGCGCGTTGTCTCGTCTACGCATCGCTCTACGAAGGGTTCGGCATTCCGGTGGCAGAAGCCCTCGCGTGCGGCTGTCCGATCGTCACGAGCCGCGACAGCGCGATGGCGGAGATCGCCGGCGACGACGCGACCTACGTCGACCCGACGAGCGTCGAGTCGATCCGCGAGGGGATCGCGCGCGCGACGCGGTCGACGCCGAGGCGCGTTGCGACGTGGCCCGACGTGGCTGCACGAACCCGCGCGATCTACGAGGAGCTCGTGTGATTCTGATCGACGCCGACGTGCTCGGGCGCAACCGCACCGGCGAGGAGACCTACGTGCTCAACCTGCTGCGGCAGCTCCCGTTTGTCGCCCCCGACCTGAGCTTCGCCGCAGTCACGCGCCACCCCGAGCTCGTGCCGGAAGGGGTCGAGGCGATCGATCTCCCCGCACGGCTCCAGGAGACGCGCATGGCCGTGTCGCTGCCGCGGCTGATCCGTCGCCTGCGGCCGCAGCTTTCGCACTTCCAGCATGCGTTGCCGCTTGGGCTGCGCGGACCGAGCGTGGTCACGATCCACGACCTCCACTTCGAGCACGACCGTTCCGTGATGGGCCTCGTCGACCGCGTGACGTTCAAGACGGTAGTGCCCCGCGCGGTGCGCAAAGCGGGTCACGTGATCGCGGTTTCGGAGCGTACGAAGCGAGACGTCGTCGAGCTGTACGGCGTGGCCGAGGACAAGGTGACCGTGACCCCGCACGGCGTGGATCCCGCATTCGCTCCGGGGGATGGAGCGCACGACGGCTATCTCCTGTTCGTCGGCGCAGTGCAGGCGCGCAAGGACCCACTCGCAGCACTCGCTGCGGCCGACGCCGCCGGCGTGAGGCTCGTCGTCGTCGGCCCGGAGAAGGAGCCCGAGCTTGCGCGCGAGCTGCGCGCGCGCGGCGCGGACGTGCGTGGCTGGGTCGAGAAGCCCGAGCTCGCCGAGCTCTATCGCAGGGCAGGAGCGCTGATCCTGCCCTCGCGCTATGAAGGCTTTGGCGTGCCTGCGCTCGAGGCGATGGCGAGTGGCACTCCGGTCGTGCTCTCGGACGACGCGGCCCTGCGCGAGGTTGCGGGCGACGCCGGTGTGTACGGGGAGCTCGCCGACGCGGTGCGCCGCGCCTTCGCCGAACGTGAGCGCTACGCACGTGCCGGGATCGAGCGAGCCGCGCAGTTCAGCTGGGAGGAAAGCGCCCGCCGCACGGCGGACGTCTACCGGCGGGTGCTGGCATGAGGGTCGCTGCGGTCGTGGTCTCGCACGGGCACCCACGCGAGCTGGAGGAGTCGTTGCCGGTCCTGCGCGAGCAGGTCGACGAGCTCGTCGTGATCGCGAACATTCCCGGCTCGGTGCCCGACGGCGTGGATGCCGTGCACAACGAGCACCCGCTCGGCTTCGGCGCGAACGTGAACAAGGGCGCCGCGATGACCGGCGCAGAGCTCGTGCTCTCCGCCAATCCCGACGCGGTGCCGGAGCCCGGGGCGGTGGACGCGCTACGGGCGTTCATGGCCGACCACCCGCGCTGTGGTGTCGCAGGCCCACGCATGGTCTATCCCGACGGCACGGCGCAACCCTCGCGGCGCCGCTTTCCCACCGTGCTCGGGACGATCGTGCGGCGCACACCGCTGCGCCTCGTCGTGCCGCAACGCCGTCACTTCCACCTCGACGAGGAGCAGCCCACGCACCCGGTGGAAGCCGACTGGATGCTCGCCGGGTTCCTCTTGATGCGCCGCACGATGCTCGACGAGCTCGGCGGTTTCGACGAGGGCTTCCGCCTGTACGGCGAAGACATCGACCTGCAGTACCGTGCGATGCGCGCAGGGTGGGAGCGGTGGTACGTCCCAGGGGCAGTCGTGCGCCACGAGCACCAGGCAGAGACCGACAAGCGCTGGCTGACACGGCGCACGCTGTGGCACTGGGCCGGCATCGCGCGCTTCGTGCGCAAGCACCCGGAACGGCTGCGCGCGCTTTGAGCGACATCGTCCCGAAGTACGACGCGATCGCCGAGCGCTACAGCGCACACGACTATGCGAATGCAGAGCGCTACTACGCGCGCCGCGCCGCGCTCGTCGCCAAAGGGCTCGCGCCGGGTGCGTCCGTGCTCGACATCGCGTGCGGTGACGGGGGGCTGGGACGGCCGCTCCTCGAACTGGGCTTCGACTACCACGGCGTCGATGCGAGCATGCGGATGGTCGAAGTCGCGCGCCGCGTGCTCGGCGACCGGGTCGTCCACGGCACCTTTGATTACCAACCGGCCGAGCCGGTCGATGTCACGACGATCTTCCGCTCGCTCTATCTCGTGCCTGACCGGCGTGCGTTCCTGGAACGCGTGCGCGGGTACACGACCCGCAAGCTCGTTTTTGATTTCGATCCGCGGGCGTACCGGACCCGAGACGTACAGGCGGATCTCCGGGCGGCCGGCTGGGACCGCTGCGAGCTGCGGCCGTTCCTGTTGCCGCAGCGCGCGTCGCTGCCCGGCCCGGTCCAGGCAGCGCTCTACGCGCTCGAGCCGGTGCCGGGCGCACACGTGATCACCCGCGTGCGCTTCCCGCTGCTCGTCACCGCTTGGCGCTGAACGAGAACCCGACCTGCGCGCCGAGCTCGCGGGACTCGCTGACGCCGTAGTCGCTCGGCTTGACCGTCGGATCGGCGTGAATCTGCACGGCAAGCGGCGGCGTCATGATCAGCGTGAACTTTCGCTCGGTGCAGTTCGCGAGCGCGAAGCCCTGGATCCAGGTGGCGTGTCCGACGGAGGGCGCGTGCTGCTCGTTCAGCGCCAGCGCTCCGACGCGCACCGTCACACGTGTTCCTGGTGCGCCCGTCGCGCAGAACCCGCGGCGGCCAACGGTGATCGTGAGGGTTCCCGGCTTCGTTTCCGGACCGAAGTACGCGTAGGTCCCGTCGGCGACAGGGTCGTCGCTACTGCCCGAGATCCAGCCGTCGTCGGAGACGCCCAGGGCGGCGTCGTGCAGGCGCCAGGGGTGCGACTCGATCCGCCGCAGTGTGAGTCCCGGCTTGCTGTCGACGACCGGGCCGATCAGGTTGACGCGGTCGGTAGCGACGACATACGGAAGCTTGGGATCGTGCGAGAGCGTCCCATTGCGATCGCCCAGGTCGGGCGTCAGGGTCGGGCCGGGTCCGGGTGCTGATCCGTCGAGCGACCAGATGTGCTTCACCGAGCGATTCCAGAACTCGAGCAGATTGACTCCGAGCGCCTGCCCCGACGAGATGTTCTGGCCGATGAACGTCGCGCCCCCCTGATCTGTCGAACGGTCGATCCAGTCCAGCGGCTTCGGCAGGTTGGTTGCATAGTCCCTGGAGGTCACGGCGGAACCGAGCGAGCTGTTGACCTCGGCCGCGAGCATCCAGCTCAGTGCGACCATGCAGGCAAGCAGCATCGTCAGGCGCTGGATCCGCGCGGCGACGTGCGTCGACCAGGTGACCACGAGCGCGAGCAGAACGAGGCACGCCACGGTGAGCGCGATGCGAATGGTCGGTTGGTCCCAGTGCCAGGCCCTGTTCGCCAGTGAGGCGATGCCGTAACCGGGGGCCTCGAAGTACGGATAGTCGAGTTGGTAGCCGTAATAGAGCGCGAGCCAGGCGGAGAACACGACCGCAGCGAGCGCACCGGGGAGCCACCGGCGAGTCGAGCAAAGCCAGACCGCGGTGCCGACGATGAACAGCGGGCCCAGATAGATCATGTTGCGCTCCTCGACGCGTGTCGCGAAAATCGTGGAGAGGAACGCGGCCTTCACCCCCGTGTACAGCCACACGGTGACGATCGCGCTGCCCGTGAAGGCGGCGAACGCGCGCCAGACCGGATCCCGGCGGCGTTCGGGGATCCAGAGCGAAGCCAGGCCGCCGACGAACGGCAGCAGCCCGAGCCCGATCGCGAACGCCGACGCAGCCTGCATCCCCAGCGAGAACAGTCTTCCCCTCCACGTGCCGGAGACGACAGCCCACTGCTGCGCGTGCGGGCTGACGAGCTCGTTCAGGACGATGAGACCGCCGAGGAGCAGCAAGCTTGCGCCGATGTAGTCGAAGGCTCGCCAGCCGCGGCGGAGCCGCTGCCCGCGAGGGCCGACGATCCAGAGGATGATCGCGCCGAGCACAAAGGATGCGGGTAGGACGATGAGCTCGCCTCGCACCTCGGTGGCCAGCAGGTCGATCACGATCGCCCCCGCGATCCAGCGGCGTCCACCTCCCGCGAGGGCGCGAATGGTGAAGTAGGCCCCGAGCGCGAAGGTCGGGTACGCCAGCACCTCCGGGATCAGGAACGCTGCGTAGTACAGGGCAGTCGTGCACAACGACGCAAGCGCGGCGATGAGTGCGACGCGCTTCGGGACGAGCATTCGTGCAAGGAGGTACACCGGGATAGCGGTGAGCGCCATCACGATCGTGTTCAGATACTTGATCGCTGCGTACGCGGAGCTGGTCGAGTGAATCCACCACCCAGGTGCAATCACGTAGGCGTAGAGCGACTTGAACGCAAACGGTTCGCCGCGTCGCGCCGCGTGCCCGGTGTCGGCGATCGCGCGCGAGAGTTGTGTCCACTCGAGCTCGTCCGTGAAGATCGTCGGTGTCTTTCGGATCGCCGCTTCCCAGAAGAGCAGCGAGAGGAGCGCGAGTGCCGCGATCACGAATGGGACCGCCGCGAGGTAGCGGTCAAGGAAGGATCGCCGGTCGGGAGGCGTGCTCATTCAGTGCCGGCGCCGAGTGCGACGCGTGGGTCGAGGTCGATCTCGCGCCGTACGAGGCGACACATGACGCCGGCGTCCGCACACGCCGAGACGATTGCGTCGAGTCGCTCACGCGGGGCGTCCGGGATCGTGACGAGTACGACGTCCGGCTCGTGGCGCTGAAGCAAACGCTCGAGCTCGTGCGTGCCGCCGACGACGGGGATGCCGTGGATGCGGCGGCGACGTAGGCGCGGGTTGTCGTCGACGAACCCGAGCACGCGCTCGCCGGCAGTCTCGCGCAGTTCGCGCATCAGGCTACGCCCCGTGCGGCCGGCACCGACGATCAGCGTGCGCCGTCCCGTGCGGTCACGATAGGAGCGCAGGCTCGTCACAAGCGTTCGCTCGACCAGGCGTGAGCTCCCGATCACCGCCGCGCAGAGCACTGCGTCGACCAGGAAGAAGGTCCGCGAGAAGTCGCCAAGCACGTGGGTCAGTGCGATATAGGCGAACGTGACGAGCTCGGAAGCTGCCACGGCAACCGCGATCGCCCCGATGTCACGCGCGCCTGCGTACCGCCAGATCGAGCGGTAGAGGCCGGCTGGGACGAATGCGAGGTAACGCGCCGCGATCACGATCGGCAGCGAAACGAGCGCGATGTGACGCTGGTTCGTCGTGCCGTTCCACCCGAACTCGAGCAGGAAAGCGACCCCGAACGCAGCGGTGATCAAAACGAAGTCGACGACCACCTCGACGAGCCGCCGCCAATGAACCGCAAAGGTCTGCAGGAGCCCAGGCGCCTCGGTGCCCGGTGCGCGGCGCTCGACGTCAGCGAGGAAGCTCGCGAACTGCACGAGCAGCACGAACGTCACCAACACGCCGACGAGCGCGAGCCGCTGGTCGTCGAGGACGTTGTAGGCGAGGCTCGTTGCGCCGAGCGCGCTCGCGATCACGGCAAGCAGCAGTACCGCGTGCTTCTCGGAGAGGCCGAACCGAACGAGCCTGTGCGAGGTGTGGTCGCGTCCGCCCTGAGAGATCGGCCGCCCCTCGAGCAGGCGC
>JBKJQL010000254.1:0-6389 GCA_046594035.1 Gaiellaceae bacterium | reverse complement strand
ATCCTGCTGGCAACCGACGGCTCTCCTGCCGCGGAAGCGGCGACCGACGAGGCGCTGCGACTTGCGCATGCGCTCGACGCACCTGTGCTGGCCGTGGCCGTCGTCCACGTGTCCGTGCCCGGCTACGCAGGGTTCTACGGCTACGGCCAGCACAGGTGCGTCGAGCGCATGCGCAAGCCGCAGCGCCTCGTCGGTCGCCGCTTCCGCGGCAGGAGAGCCGTCGGTTGCCAGCAGGATGGGATTCATGGTGCCTCCTTCGTGACGACCGCAAGGCCGTCGATGATCGAACCGTCGGAATCTCTCTACGAAGTGTCGATCGGAATCGCGCGCCTCGAATCAGGGCGCGCACGGGTGGCGGCGCGTAGTTTCCCGCAGCGAAACAGGTCATTGAAACCCCGACGCCACGGTTGAGCCTCCACGCTGCGGCTCACCGGTTGAGGCGACGGGCTTTCGTGTCGTCCCCCGTGAAAACAAAAGGCCCGCGTTTGCGGGCCTTTCCGAGAGCTGCGGGACTAGGACTCGAACCTAGACTACCGGATTCAGAGTCCGGCGTCCTACCATTAGACGATCCCGCAGAGCGCGCGCATTGTAGCCGCCGCGCGAAAAACAGGGCCTGCTAAAGCTCGAGCTCGTACAGCGGCACGAGGCGCTTTTCGGCCTCCGTGTCGATGTGCGCGATCACCTCGACGTAGGGCTCGAGGCCGGAGCCGCGCAGCTTCGCCTTCAGCAGTCCGTCCACCTGGTAGATCCCGGACGAGTTGTTCATCCGGATCGAGATGCGGATCGGCTTCTGCTCGCCGTCGGTGATCTCGACCTCCTCGATCGCGGCTGCGGAGAGCGAGTGAATGCCGATGCGACCTCGCTCGAAGGCGATGCGCGAGCGGCCCTGCTCCATGTCGAGCGCGTCCGCGACGCGGAGGATGCCCGCCTCGAGTGTCAGCGGCTCGCCATCGGCGCGGTGGCTGATGATGCCCTGCAGCACCTCGGAGACGATGACGGTGAGGTCGGGCTCTTCGTACAGGCCCGTGAGCAGCTCGCGGAGCTTGGGCTCGGCGAGGAAGAGGCTGAAGTCCTCGTGCCCGTGACGGTGCACCGACATCCCGATGCAGTGCGTCAGAGCCGTCAGCGCGACGATCACCTCCGCGTCGTCGCGCGTCATCCCGTAGTCGCCGACGACACTCGGCTCGACGTGGTGCTTCGTCAGTTGGCGGAGCAACTTCAGCCCGATGTTGGTGACGATCTGGATGTGCACCCACGAGTGGTCGTTGATCTCCATCCGGGCGACGGCGTTGACATTCGCCACGTGCCACCAGCCCTTGATCTGGTCGTCCTTGTTGACTCGATCGATCACGGTGCGTAGCTTCTTGTTCGCGCGCACGGGCACCCGGATGCGCATCTGCTTCACAGCCTCGGCAGGCGTCAGGCGCGTTTCGCGCTCCGCCTCGTCCGAGGCGGGTTGGTCAATTCGTTTCTCGGTCTCTGGATCGAGAGTCACAAGAGGAGCTTATGTCGTCCATGGATCCGAGTTTCGCCACAGCAGGGACCGGCAGCGTCACCAGCGCACGCGCGGGGTTCTGGCGCCGCTTCGCCGCCGCCCTGCTCGACGCAATTCTGCTCGGCATCGTCTCGAGCATCCTGAAGGCGATTCTCGGCAGTGATTCCGGCTACGGGATCGGCTTGCTGATCACCATCGGCTACTACACCTACTTCCACGGCTCGACGGGCCAGACGCCCGGCAACGCGGCGCTTTCGATCCGCGTGGTCGACAAGAACGGCGGCGCTGCAATCGGCTACGGGCGCGCCTTCGTTCGCTGGCTCGTCTCGCTCGTCTCGGGCTTCGTGCTCCTGCTTGGGTACCTGTGGATGCTCTGGGACAGCGAGAAGCAGACCTGGCACGACAAGGCCGCGAACTCGGTCGTCGTCCCGACCGGCGGTTAGAGCTTTTCAGGCGGCGCTGGAGGAAGCCCAGTCGCCGTATAACGAGGTGTAGAGGCCGCGGGCCGCGATCAGCTCGTCGTGAGAGCCCTGCTCGACGACCTGCCCATGCTCGAGGACGACGATCAGGTCGGCGTCGCGGATCGTCGAGAGACGGTGGGCGATGATGAACGCGGTGCGGCCGTGGAGGAGCAGGCGCAGGGCGCGCTCGATCTTCCGTTCGGTGCCGATGTCGACGGAGCTCGTCGCCTCGTCGAGGATCAGGATGCGCGGGTCCGCGAGCAGCGCTCTCGCGAAAGCTACGAGCTGGCGCTGGCCGAGCGAGAGGCGGGAGCCGCGCTCGCCGAGTTGGGTCTCGTAGCCGCCCTCGAGGCGCTCGATGAACTCGTCCGCACCGACCGTGCGGGCCGCCGCGATCACTTCCTCACGGCCGGCGCCGGGACGGGCGAACGCGATGTTCTCTGCGACGGTGCCCGCGAAGAGAAAGCCCTCCTGCGGGACGATCCCGAGCTGGCGCCGCAACGACGCCTGGGAGACATCGCGCAGATCGACGTCATCGATCGTGATGCGACCCTCGGTCGGGTCGTAGAAGCGGGCGAGCAGCTTCGCGATCGTGGACTTGCCGGCGCCCGTGTGGCCCACTAGCGCCACCGTGGTTCCCGCCGGCACGTCCAGGTCGAGCCCGTGCAGCACTTCAGGCCCGCGGCCGTACGCGAAGCGGACGTTGTCGAAGGCGACGTGACCGGCGGCCTGGTCGAGGTCGCGGGCGGCGTCGCCATCCAGCACCTCGGGCTCCTCGTCCAGCAGATCGGTGATCTTGTCCAGCGCGGCGACTGCGGAGAGGAAGGTGTTGTAGAGCTGCGAGAGCTGCTGGACGGGATCGAAGAAGTTCGCGAGGTAGCCGAGGAATGCGACGAGCACGCCGATTGAGATGTTGCCGTTGAACGCGAGCCAGCCTCCGTAGCCGAGCACGATCGCGGTCGCCGCCGACGAGAGGAAGTCGACGACCGGAAAGTAGACACCGTTCAGGACGACGGTGTCCATGTTCGAGGCGCGGTAGCGGTCGCTGACCTGGTGGAAGTTCTCGCGCGCAGCCGGCTCGCGCGTGAACGACTGCAGTACGCGCATGCCTGCGATGTCCTCGGCGAGTGTTCCGGTGACGGCGCCGAGCGTCTCGCGGACGCGCCGGTAGGCATCGCCCGAGCGCTTGCGGAACCACGCGGTGGCGACCCCCATCAGCGGCATCACGATCAGCGTCGCCAGTGCGAGGCGCCAGTCGAGGAAGAAGAGGATGACGGCCGTGCCGATGAGTGTCAGCGAGTTCTGCACGAGTGACGAGACTCCGTCCGTCACGAGCTGGTCGAGCGCCTCGACGTCGTTCGTCAGCCGGCTGATGATCACGCCCGCGCGGTTGCGCTCGTAGAAGCCGAGTGAGAGCCGCTGCAGGTGGCGGAAAAGCTGGTTCCGCAGATCGGCGAGCATCCGCTCGCCCGTCCAGCCGGTGTAGTAGGTCTGCGCGAACGTGAAGACGATGCCGAGTGCGCCGGTGGCGACAAACGCGACGACGAGCCAGCCGAGCTTGTCGGTGTTGCCGTGACGCACCTCGTCGACCGTGCGACCGACAAGGTAGGGCGGCGCGAGCGCGACTGCGGTCGCGCCGAGCAGCGAGAGGATCGCGAGTGCGGTGCGCGCCTTGTACGGACGTGCCAACCGGTAGAGCGCGGTCAGGCGTCGCTTCGTCTGCGCCCACGACCAGTCCTCGATCTGCGAGCGGCCACCGCGCATCAGGTGAGAGCCGGGCTGGTGGACTCTCATCGACCTACAGCTCCGTCGAGCCCACGCGTCATGCGACCTCCTCCGTGAACACACGGTCCAGGAGGCCGTGCTCGTAGATCTCGCGGTAGACCTCGTTCGTCGTCGCGAGGTCGTCGTGCACGCCGCGCGCGACGACCCGTCCGTCCTCGAGCACGACAATCTCGTCGGCGAGCGCGATCGTCGACAGGCGATGGGCGATGATGATCGTGGTCCGGCCGCGCATCGCCTCGCGCAGGCCGTCACGGATCTTCGACTCGGTGGTTGCGTCAACGGACGCCGTCGCATCGTCGAGGATCAGGATGCGTGGGTCGACGAGCAAGGCGCGTGCGATGGCGATGCGCTGGCGCTGTCCACCAGAGAGCGTGATGCCGCGCTCGCCGATCACGGTCTCGTAGCCGTCGGGCAGCACGGCGATGAACTCATGCGCCTGCGCGAGCTCTGCGGCGCGCTGCACCTCTTCGTCGGTCGCGTCCGGCCGTCCGAACGCGATGTTGTCGCGCACAGAGGCGGAGAAGAGGAACGGATCCTGTGCGATCACTCCGATCTCCCGCCGCAGTGACGCGAGCGTGATGCTGCGAACGTCCTGGCCATCGACGGCGACGCTGCCCGTCTGCGCGTCGTAGAACCTCGGGACGAGCGACGCGAGGGTCGTCTTCCCCGAGCCGGTGTGGCCGATCAGCGCCACGACCTTCCCCGGTTCGAGCTCGATGTCGATGTCGTGCAGCACGGGGCGCGCGGCGTCATAGCCGAAGGTTGCCTGCGAGAAGGTCACACGACCGGGGCCGGGCGCGAGGTCGTGCGCCTCCGGCGCGTCCTGGATCTCCTCGGGCTCGTCAATCACCTGGAAGATGCGCTCGCCGGATGCGGTCGCGCGCTGAGCCTGGCCGATCCACATGCCGAGCGCGCGCAGCGGCATGATCAGCATTGCGAGAAAGAGGTTGAAGCGCACGAAGTTCGCGAGGGAGAGCGAGCCATTCGCGACCATGCGCCCGCCCACCAGCAGGATCGCGGCCTGCGCGAGCAGCGGCAAGAAGCTGAGGATCGGGATGTAGATCGCACGCTGCATGTTCGCCCGTACGCTCAGCTCGAAGACCTCCTCTGAGCTGTGCTCGAACTTCCGCTGCTGCTCCTCCTCCTGTGCGAACGCCTTGACGACGTGCACGCCGACAATGTTCTCCTCGGCAACCGTCGCGACGTTGGCCATCTTCTGCTGCACGTCACGCAGCAGCGGGTGCGACACGTGGCTGTAGCGGTAGGCGACGGCGATCAGCGCGGGGGAGATGGCGATTGCGATCAGGCCGAGCTTCCAGGAGATCAGGAAGACGACGATCCCGACGCCGAGGATCGTGAAGACGTGCTGGAAGAAGAAGATCAGTCCGTAGCCGAGGAAGAAGCGGACGCCTTGGAGGTCGACCGTGGCGCGGCTCATCAGCTGGCCGGTCTGGTGGCGGTCGGAGAAGCCGAACGAGAGGCGCACGAGCTTCGCGTAGACCGCGGTGCGAATGTCCATCTCGACATAGAGCGCCTGCTTGCCGGCGATCAGGCGGCGCCCGGACATCATCGCCGCGCGCACGACACCGAGCCCGAGAATCGCGGCGACGAGCCAGGGCAGCTCGCTCCGTCGCCCGTGGACGAGCGCCGCCGCGACGGAGCCGGTCAGGAAGACACCGATCAGCCCGGCTGCCTGCTGCCCGACCGCGAGCAGGACCGACACGAGCATCGACCACTTGTAGGGGCGCAGGAAGCCGAGGAGCCGGATGAAGGTGGCGCGATAGCGCGGCGTCTCGGTCACTCTCTGAGGGTACCGCTCCCTATCCGCGTGCCAGCTCGGCGCGCACGAGCTCGAGCGCGCCCGCGACGCGCGCTTTGTTCTCGGGCACGTTCAGCCAGCTGCTCGCGCCCGAGGGGTGCGGCAGCGGGATCGCGACCGCATCGCCGAGCTCGTACCGGAGGCCCACGCACTCGCTGACGCTCTTCACGCCGAGCATCCGTCGGGCGGCGAGACCGCCGACGGTCACGATCAGGCGCGGCTGCAGGAGGCGCAGCTCCTCGTCGCGCCAACGTTCGCAGAGCGTTTGTTCGGCGGGCGTGGGTGTCCGGTCGCCGCGCCCGGAGTGTGGCTTGCCGGGATAGCAGCGCGTGACGGACGCGCAGTAGAACGTGTCGTAGAACTCCGTCTCGTCCATCGAGAGCCAGCGACGAAGCGTTTGGCCCGCACGTCCACGCCAGGGCCGCCGCTCTCCGCCCTCGACGATGCCGGGGGCCTGCCCGAAGAGGTAGGCGCGCTGTCCCTCTCCCGGCGCGATCACGGGCAGCGACTCCAGTGGGTAGCCCGCCTCGATGCACGTCCGGCAGACCGACTGGTCGCGCTTGAGCGCGCGCAGCGAGCGGTAGGCCGGCGTCATGCGGCGCGGACGACCACGAACCACTCGCCATCGTGCAGTACCTCGCCGCCGCCGAACTCCTGCGCCAACCCGCTGCCGGTGAAGTAGCGCTTGAAGACCTCCCAGCGCGAGCCGTCATTGAGGATGCGCGGCGACAGCTCTTCGTCGACGTCGCTGTGGACCCGGGACGCGTCGACGACCACGATTTCGCCGGCGACACGTCGTGCTTCGGCGACGAAGCGGCGTGCATCCTCG
>JBKJQL010000188.1:0-6909 GCA_046594035.1 Gaiellaceae bacterium | reverse complement strand
CAGGGCAGCCGGTACGGCTGTTCAAGGGTGAGGCGGGTGTCATGCGCCGCGTCTGCCGTTTCCAGGCGGGCGTAAGCGTGGCATCAACCATCTAAACCTCTGCGGCTTCCGGGCGCGGGGCCGTGGCCGCCGTCCCCGGATGGCCTTCGATCGCGGCGAGGTAGTGCTCCGCGTCGAGGGCTGACATGCAGCCCGATCCGGCAGCAGTGATCGCCTGCCGGTAGGTGTGGTCCTGAACGTCGCCTGCAGCGAAGATGCCCGGCACGTTCGTTTCGGTCGTGCCCGGCTTCGTGATCAGGTAGCCCCCGGCGTCGTGGTCGAGCCGGTCGACGAAGAGCGACGTATTCGGGTCGTGCCCGATCGCGACGAACACGCCGTCGGCCGGCACTTCCCAGGTCTCGTCGGTCACGGTGTTACGGAGGCGCAGCGCCTCGACTTTGACGTCGCCGAGGATCTCGTCGACGACCGCGTTGAGCACGAAGTCGAGCTTCTCGTTCTTCTCGGCGCGGTCGACCATGATCTTCGACGCGCGGAACTCGTCGCGGCGGTGCACGAGGTGCACGCGCGAGGCGAACTTCGTCAGGAAGAGCGCTTCCTCGAATGCGGAGTCGCCGCCACCGACGACGTAGACCTCCTTCTCCCGGAAGAAAGCCCCGTCGCAGGTCGCGCACGTAGAGACGCCGCGGCCGCGGTGCTGCTGCTCCGATTCGATCCCGAGCCAGCGCGCGCTCGCCCCGGTTGCGACGATCACAGCGTTTGCGGAGTACTCGTCGTCGCCGACCCAGACGCGGAAGGGCCGCGCTGAAAAGTCGACCTTCGTCACGTCGTCGGTGATGAACTCCGTGCCGAAGCGCTCGGCCTGGCGGCGGAAGTCGGACATCATCTCCGGGCCCATCACGCCGTCGGCGTAGCCCGGGTAGTTCTCCACGTCGCTCGTGATCATCAGCTGGCCGCCCCACTGGAATCCCTCGATCACGAGGGGCGCGAGGTCAGCGCGCGCCGCGTAGAGCGCCGCCGTGTACCCGGCGGGGCCGCCGCCGATGATGATCAGCTCACGAACGTCGTTCTGGTCGCTCAAGGCGCTCCTTCTGCTCGAATACCTGTCTGCTGTAGTAAACGTCAGAGGGCGGCTGGACGTTCCCGAGGCCCGTCCCCGGAGCTTGCTTCTCCAGGAGCGACGGGCCGCCGGAGCCTCGAGCTACGCCGCGTCGGCGTCAGCGTGCGGCACGGCCACGAGCTCGACCGGCTTGCGCTCGATCTGCGTCACTTCCGGGATCTCGTCGTTCGTGACGCCATGCTCAGGGAACTTCCGAGCCGTGACGAGCAAGCGCGACTCGAACGAGCTCACCGCCTGGTTGTACGCAGTGACCGCCGTGTCGAGCCCACGCCCGGCCTTGGCGAAATGCCCAGCGAAGACGCCGAGGCGCTCGTAGAGGTCGCGCCCGAGGGATTGGATGGCCCGCGCGCTCTCGGCCACGGTCTCCTGTTGCCAGCCGTAGGCGACGGTGCGCAGCAGTCCGATCAGGGTCGAAGGCGACGCGATGATCACGTTGGCCTTCGCGCTCGTCTCAAACAGCGAGCCGTCCTCGTCTAGAGCGGCGCGGTACAGGCCCTCGTCGACGAACATGACGACGAAGTCGGGGCTCGACTCGAACTGCTCCCAGTACCGCTTCGCTCCAAGCTTCCTGATGTGGTCGCGCACTTGCGACGCGTGCCGCGCGAGATGCGTGCGCTTCAGGTCGATGTCCGCGCAGTTCACCGCGTCCAGGTAGGCCTCGATCGGCACCTTCGAGTCGACGACGACGCACTTGCCGCCGGGAAGTTTGACGACCATGTCGGGGCGAAGCAGGCGTCCCTCGCTGTCGCGCTCGCTCTGCTGCGTGTTGAAGTCGCAGTACTCGAGCATCCCGGCGAGCTCGACGACGCGCTTGAGCTGCACTTCGCCCCAGCGTCCACGAACGTGTGGCGCGCGCAACGCGGTTACGAGGCTGCCGGTCTCCGTGCGCAGCTTCTCCTGGCCGTCGGCCACGAAGCGCAGCTGTTCGCCGATCTTCGACACCTCGTTCTGCCGACGCTCCTCGAGCGCCTTCGTTTGCGTCTCGAACTTTTGCAGTGTCTCCTTGATTGGCGCGAGCTTGGCCTCGGCCAGCTCGAGAAGCGAGGTCTGACTCTTCAGCAGCGCGTCACCGGTGGCCGCCTTGAAGCGATCTTCCCACCGACCCTGGCTCTCCTCGAACGAGGCGAGCTTCTCGTCGGCACGACCCAGCTTCTCGCGCGTCCAGAGATAGACGGCGCCGCCACCCAGTAGGAGTCCGATCACGAGAAAGGCGATTCCTGTCATGGGCCAAAGAACGGTAGAGAGGCCGTCGGACGGCGCGCTGTTTGGCTCAATGCAGGATGTTCACGGCCCGGGCGACGACCATGATCGCGAGCAGCAGGCTCGCGGCCGACTGGACCATCATCAGCACCTTTGCCCATTTCGTCAGCGGCATCGCGTCCGTCGGGCTGAAGGCCGTCGCGTTCGTGAAGGCGATGTAGAGGTAGTCGATGAACGTCGGCTGCCAGCGCAGCTCAGGCCCGTCCAGCATCTGCTGGGGGAAGAGAAAGTCTGGGACGTAGTTCGGGCGCAGCCGCCGCGTGAGCGGGCCGCCGCCGTCGAGCTGCCAGTACCAGAGCGCGAACACGAGCCAGTTCGTGATCCACAGGTGGATGCCCGCCTTGAGCAGGAGGTTCGCCTGGGTGTGCGCGCCGTTCACGAGCAGGTGCACGAGGAGGATGATCGAGATCCCATTCGCGACCGTGATCAGCGCGATCACCGCGGTCGACGCGACGCGGCGGCTCACCCTCAGGCTGCTGACCCGAGCTTCGGCGGCGTGCAGGAACCGCTGGTCGCGCGGGACCGTCAGCGCGAGGGGGAGGATCAGAACGACCGTCAGCGCCGGGACGATCCACTTCAATGTCCCGAATGCGTTGGAACCGGAGCCGACGATGAACCGGCCCGGGAGCGTTGCGTAGAGGCCGGCAGCGCACAGGACCGCGAGTGCCGGCCACCACGGCGACTCACCGAGGACGTCGACCGATCCGACCGGGAGCCGCAGACGCTCTTCGTGCCGCCGCACGCGACTCATCCAGGTCATCTCGCGGAAACCTACGCCCCTCGCGCTGACCACGGCCTGAACCACAACAAGACGGCAAAAAAAATCAGCTCCCGCGAGTCCGAAGACCTACAGGAGCTGAGTGCCGGATCCAGCGACTCCGAAGAGCTACCGGATCCGACGGGCGCAAACTAACCCGGCCTCTGATCGGCCGTCAAGACCGCTCCGGCCGGAATCCCGCAAACAGCGGTGTTTTTTGGGATCCGGGCCGCGAGGGAACGTCCGTTCGCTCCCGTACATTGACCGGCGATGGACGATGTTTTCGCCCCCGGTGGGGCGCTCGAGCACGCGCTGGCGCAGTTAGGCAGCACCGAGTACGAGCCCCGCCGCGAGCAGGCCGCCCTGGCGGCCGCGGTGGAGCATGCGCTCGCGACGGGCGAGCACCTCGTCGCGGAAGCGGGAACGGGGGTCGGCAAGAGCCTCGCCTACCTCGTGCCCGCGCTCGAGTCCGGGATCCGCGTCGTCGTCGCGACCGCGACGAAAGCGCTGCAGGAGCAGCTGATCTCGAAGGACGTGCCGATCGCCGCGGCTGCGGTCGGACGCGAGGTGAACGTCCAGGTGCTGAAGGGGCGCGCGAATTACCTGTGCCGACGGCAGCTGCAGGGGTTCCAGCCGTTCCTGATGGCGGAGGGCCGAGACGCGCGGGCCTGGGAGGCGATGGCGGGCTGGCTCGACGAGACCGAGACGGGCGACCGCTCGGAGCTCGAACTGGAGCCGTCGGATGCGCTCTGGGCGGAGATCGCCGTCGGGCCGGACCGCTGCTCCGGCCGCCGCTGCCCGTTCGTCTCCACGTGCTTTTCCGAGGCCGCGCGCGAGCGGGCGGCGGGCGCCGACCTCGTGATCGTCAACCACGCCCTGTACTTCGCGCATGTCGCCTCGGGTGGCGGCGTGCTGCCCGAGCACGATGCGGTGATCTTCGACGAGGGCCATCGGCTCGAGGAGTCGGCGGCCTCCTGGCTCGGCGCTCGCGTCTCGCGGGCAGGGCTACGGCGCCTCACCTCGGACATCGAACGCGCCTGCCGCGAGACGCAGCGGCCCTACCCGGCGCGCCAGGCCGACCGCGTGGAGCGCGGCGGCGAGCGTCTGCTGCGCGCGGTGGCGCCACCCTCCGGACGCAAGCGCCTGCGGGAGCTGCCGGCCGAGCCGGCACTCGTGCTCATCGACGCGCTCGGCGACCTCTCGGACGTTTTGAAGGGACAGGGCGAGGATCTCGACGCGCTGTCCCGGCGCACGCTCGACGTGGCCGGCGAGGTCTCGACGTGCCTCGAGACCGAAGGGACGGAGCGCGTCGTCTGGGCGGAGCCCGACGCGGTCGCGTGGGCGCCGGTGGACGTTTCGCGCGAGCTGCGCGACCGGCTCTGGGACGACGGCCCGACGGCGATCCTCGTCTCGGCCACACTCACGACCGGGGACGACGCGCGCTTCGTACGCAGCCGGCTCGGGCTCGACCATGCGCGCGAGGCCGTGGTCGGCTCGCCATACGACTTCGCCGAGCAGGCGCTGCTGTACGTCCCGCGCGCGATGCCCGATCCGCGCAGCGAAGGGTTCACCGAGCGCGCTGCCGAGGAGATCGTCTCGCTGCTCGCGCTGTCGGAGGGCCGCGCGCTCGTGCTCACCTCCAGCTACCGCGCGCTCGACGTCTACCGCGAGCGTGTTCGCGGGCGGGTCCCCTACGACGTGCTCGTCCAGGGTGAGGCCCCGCGCGAGCGTCTGCTCGAGCGGTTCCGCGACGAGGTCGACTCGGTCCTGATCGCAACGTCGACGTTCTGGCAGGGCGTGGACGTGCCCGGCGAGTCGCTCTCGCTGCTCGTGATCGACAAGCTGCCGTTCTCGGCGCCGGGCGACCCGCTGCACGAAGCGCGGTGCGAGGCGGTCGACGCGGCCGGCGGCGACTGGTTCCGCGACTACGCCCTGCCGATCGCGATGCTCCAGCTACGGCAAGGGTTCGGGCGGTTGATTCGCGGCCATACCGACCGGGGCGTCGTCGCGATCCTCGACCCGCGCCTGCGTACGAAGCCCTACGGTCGCGCGTTCCTCGGGGCCTTGCCCCGGTGCCCCGTAGCCGAGGATCCTGCCGCTGTCGCCGCGTTTTTCGGCAGCGCCCTGCCTGTTTCCGCTTGAATGCGCGGCGCATGCCGCCGAAGAAGCCGAAGACTCCGCCGCCGCCCCGCGTCCAGGCGCCGCAGGTGCGCTCGGGCTCGAAGACGCCGGCCGAGCTGGAAGGGCGGCACCGCGCGATCCTCTATGCGATCGCAGGCTCCGGTGTGGTCGCGCTGATCGTCGTGATCGCCATCGTCGTCGTGGGTGGCAAGAGCGGCAACGCCAAGGCCGCGGCCGACGCCCTCACCGCCGCGGGCTGCCAGTACAAGCACTACCCCGAGCAGCCGCGCTCGCCTCACTACACGACGGAGACGCCCAGCCCCGCGCCGACGTGGAACTCCTTCCCGCCGACGAGCGGACGTCATTACGGCCAGTGGGTGCTCTGGGGCAGCTACACCGAGCCGCAGCCGCTGATCAAGTCGGTGCACAACCTCGAGCACGGCGGCGTGATCATCCAGTTCGGAGACAAGGTGCCGGCGAGCGACGTCCAGAAGATCCGGGACTTCTGGCAATCGGACCCGAACGCGATGCTCGTCGCTCCGCTGCCGAAGCTCGGCAACAAGATCGCGCTCACGTCGTGGACGCAGTGGGCGGAGTGCACCCACTTCAACCAGAACGCCTTCGCAAAATTCAGAAGCGTGTTCCGCTACCACGCGCCGGAGGCATCGGTCTTCCCGAAGAGCGCGCTCGAGCCGGGCAAGTGAGCAGCGTTTCGCTCTCGCGCTTAGCCTGATCCACCCCCTGCCGGGGTGGCGGAACTGGCAGACGCGACCGGCTTAAAACCGGTTGTCCCTTCGGGACGTGGGGGTTCGATCCCCTCCCCCGGCACTTGCACAACGCCTGACTTCTAGTCCACTGTGGTTCGTGATGCGTCTGCGGCCACGCTGGGCGGTGATGATCGCCGTCCTGTTCGCGGTCCTGTCCGCGACCCAGGTCGGAGACGCCAGGCCGCGGAAACCACGGAAGCCCAGGCGTCCCCCGCCGCCCGCGGTGATTGCGGAGCCCTCGCCGGTCGTGCAGGAGAACGCGCGCCCCGGCACCGCGGGGTGGCTCGGCCACGATGCAACCGGGCGAGCCGCCGAGGTCTATGCGTCGGCGATCGACGCCCTACCTGGGGACACCGTCGCGGTGCACGTCTCCACGGAGCCGGCCGCGATGTACCGCGTCATCGTCTACCGGCTCGGTTGGTACGACGGCGTCGGCGCGCGACAAGTCGCATGCCTGCCGAGCTGCTCCGGTGGAAAGCTCGGCGCGACGCAATCGATGCCCGCCGTCGGCGATGACGGACGTGTCGCTGCCGAGTGGCCCGCCACCGAATCGCTCGCCGTCGACCCGTTGTGGGTGAGCGGCTACTACCTGGTGCGCGTGTTGCTGCTCAGCGGACCCCAAGAGGGCGCGTCGGCGACGACGTACCTGATCGTCAACGCACCAAAGCCGACGCACATGCTCGTGCAGGTGCCGGTGAACACGTGGCAGGCCTACAACATGTGGGGCGGGAAGAGCCTCTATCCATTCTCGTCCGACGGGGTGCGGGCTCGCCGCGTCTCGTTCAACCGTCCGTTCGACTGGCACGGGCGTGGCGCGCAGAGCCCGCTGGGGTGGGAGCTCCCACTCGTGCGCTTCATCGAACGGGAGGGATATGACGTCTCGTACC
>JBKJQL010000081.1:0-3924 GCA_046594035.1 Gaiellaceae bacterium | reverse complement strand
CGTCATTGGAACCTCACTCGCCCTCTCCCGGGACAGCGTTAGGCGTAGTTGACGTGATCATTTGGTCGGAACGTTCGTGACGCTCAACATCCGCCGCGACCAGCTCCCGGACGTATGCGCTTTTGCTCTTGCGGGCCTCGAAGGCTCTGAACCGCACGTGCTCAAGGAGCTCCTCGTCGAGGACGACGCTGAGTCGAACCAACTCAGTCCGATCCGACCCTTCTCCGCCTGCCGCACTTGCCATTCGCCACCTTCTGAGGTTCCGCAGGAAGGCGTTTCTCTCAGGTTTCATCGCGTGTGTCAAGTGTCACGAGGACATCCGTCACCGTGCGGAGGTCTACAGGCAGCGACGCCTTACTCTGCCCTGTAGGTCTTTCTAGGGTTATCGCATGCGAATCGTTCGCCTACTCCTGGTCTTCATCCTCGGCCTCGCGGTCGCGCTGACGCTCGCGTCGCTGGCCTACAACGCGCTCACCTCCGACCCGAACGTCCCGGTCGCCGAGCTCTGGCACGGCAAGACGGTCGACGGCACCGCCTACCGGCAGTGGGGAGCGACGGGCACCCCGATCGTGCTCGTCGGCGGGTTCCTCGAACCGACCTTCGTGTAGGAGGACGTCGCCCCGCTCCTGGCACGCGGTCATCGCGTCTACGCGCTCGACCTCGACGGCTTCGGCTACACCAAGCGCCGCGGCCCCTGGACGTTGCAGCACTGGGGCGACCAGGTGGAGGCTTTCTCGAAGGCGCTCGGACTGAAGAAGCCGATCGTCGTCGGTCACTCGCTGGGCGCAGCGGTCGCGGTCGAGTCAGCGCGCCGCGGGCTCGCCTCGCAGATCGTGCTCGTCGACGGCGACGCGCTGAAGGGCGGCGGGGCGCCGAGGTGGGCGATGAGGGCCCTCGTGCACTCGCCGTACTTCACGACGATCTACCGCTTCCTGCTGCGCTCGCCGTGGGCGGTGAAGCGCCTCGTCGCGAATGCGTACGGCTCGAACCATCCGACGATCGACGCTGCAGAGATTCGCCGCTGGATCGATCCGTTCCGCGCGAAGGACGCGCGGCGCGCGCTGCAGGGAATGGCCGAGAACGGGATCGCCGGTGTCACGCGGCAGGACTTGCGCCGCCTCGAGGTGCCGGCGCTCGTGGTGTGGGGCGCAAACGACGAGGTGGATCCCGTCGCGTCCGGCCGCCAGACGGCGCGCGACCTGGGCGCGAGGTTCGTCCTCGTGCCGAACGCCGGGCACCTCACGATGCTGGCCGCCGCCCGCACGGTCGCAACGGCGATCGCGTCCGCTGGATGAGACCGGCGCTCAGCGCCTGCGCTTAGAGTGAGCGGATGGCTCACTCAATCGGTCTGAAGATCGATCACGAGCTGCCGGTCGGGAACGTCGACGTCAAGATCGTTGTGACGCGTGACGGGGACCGGCTGGGCGTCGTGAAGATCAGCCGCGGCTCGATCGACTGGAAGCCCGGCAAAGCGAAGCGCACCTGGTCGTTGTCATGGCAGCAGTTCGACGACCTGATGCGCGAGCACGGACACGCACCGCGGTAACTCCTCCCGAACCTGTTTCGCCCCTACTTCTCACCCTGGTTCGGTTTTTGAACCAGGGTGATGAGTTTCGAACTGTTGCGGCCTCCCGAGAACTCTCGAACCTGGTTAAAGAGCAAACCAGGTTCGGATTTAGAGCCGAACCAGATTCGAGAGTTACGCGCCAAGGATCAGTCCCTGCCACGGCTGCAGCGTCCGGCCTTCGTGCCCGGCCACGTCGTCGGTCATGTTGAGAACACAGGTCTTGTCGCCGCGGCGGTAGGCCCAGACGCCGGTGCCGCTCTTCAGCGTCTCGTAGCTCTCGTCGCTGAACTCCTTGCGCCTGGCGATCAGGTCGCGGACGTAGTGGAGCGTGCTGTCGGGATCGGCCCGCTGGTCCTCGACGTTGCGCTTGGTGCTCCCGAGCGGAAGCCACGGCTCGTTCCACTCGCCGCCGGAGCGCGTCCAGGGGAGCGGCGTACGTTCGGGGTCGCGCGGCGGGTCGGCGAGGTCCTTGATGCGCTCGTCAGGAACCTTGCCGTCCTCGAGCGCGATCTCGTCGCCCTGGTAAAGGATCGCGTCGCCCGGGAGCGTGAGCAAGAGAAAGAGCGCGGCGCGGGCGCGTGCCTCGTCGCCGTAGGCCCAGCGGGTCGCAAGCCGCGAGTGGTCGTGGTTGGAGCCGAACCAGAGCGGCGTCGAGCCGGCGGGCAGCACCGTCAACGTGCTCTCGACGATCTGGCGCAGCTCGTCGCATTCGAACTCGGCGTTCATGAACTCGAAGTTCTGCACGAGGTCGAGGTGCTGGGAGTACGCAGAAAGCCTTTCGAGCTCGACGTAGGTCTCTCCCATCAGCGTTGGCTTCGGGTCGTACTCGTTGGCGATCGCCTGCCAGGAGCGGAAGATCTCCTGCACCTCGGGACGGTCCCGCATGTAACGCACGCCGTCGCGCAGCTCGCGGTCCTTGATCAGCCCGTGTGCGACGTCGATGCGAAAGCCGGTGACGCCGCGATCGAACCAGTAACGGAGGATCTGCTCGAACTCCGCGCGCACGTCGGGGCTCCACCAGTCGAGGTCGGGCTGCTCGGGCGCGAACTGGTGGAGGTAGTAGAGCCTGCGGCGCGCGTCGTACTCCCACGCCGTGTCGCCGGTGAAGATCGACTTCCAGTCGTTCGGGATGTGCGTGGCCCAGACGTAGTACTCCGGTCGGTCTGCGAACCAGTCGTGCTTGTCGGAGGTGTGGTTCGGCACGAGGTCGAGCCAGACGTCGATGTCGCGTGCGTGTGCGTCGGCGATCAGCGTGGCGAGATCGTCGAGCGTGCCGAGCTCCGGGTGGACGTCGCGGTAGTCGGAGACGTCGTAGCCCCAGTCGACGTTCGGGCTGGGGAAGGTCGGGCTCGACCAGATCGTGTCGACGCCGAGCCAGGAGAGGTGGTCGAGTTTCGAGGCCAGGCCTGGGAGATCGCCCACGCCGTCGCCGTTCGAGTCCGCGAAGGAGCGCGGATAGACCTGGTAGATGAGGCGACCCACCGGAAGGCAAGCTACCGTGGAGGGGTGAGCCGTGCGCACAAGATCGCGAACCTGCTGGGCGTGACCCTTCCGCTCGTAGGGCTGATCGCCGCGATCTTCCTGCTCTGGAACACCTGGATCGGCTGGACGGAGCTGACTCTGCTCGTCGTCGGGTACCTGTTGACGGGGATCGGGGTCACGGTCGGCTACCACCGCCTGTTCACGCATCGCGCGTTCCAGACGAAGCAGTGGGTGCGCTGGACGTTCGCGATCCTCGGCTCGATGGCGGTCGAAGGCCCGGTGCTCGTGTGGGTCGCCGACCATCGCAAGCACCATCAGTTCTCGGATGTCGAAGGCGATCCGCACAGCCCGCACGTCGGCGGCGGCAACGGCTTCGTCGCCGCGGCAAAGAACTTGTTCCACGCGCACGTCGGATGGCTCTTCGTGCACGAGGGTCGCGCGGATGTCAAGAAGTACGTCCCGGATCTGATCGCCGAGCGCGGCATGAAGACGATCAACAAGCTTTTCTGGGTCTGGCTGCTCGTCTCACTCGCCGTGCCCGCCGCGATCGGCTACGCGATCGCCGGCACGTGGCAGGGCGCAGTCACCGCGCTCTTGTGGGGCGGCGCGATCCGGATCTTCCTGTTGCACCACGTCACGTTCTCGATCAACTCGATCTGCCACTTCTGGGGCCGGCGGAACTTCACGTCGTCGGACGAGAGCCGCAACGTGTGGCTGCTCAGCCTGATCTCGTTCGGCGAGTCGTGGCACAACAACCATCACGCGTTCCCCTCGTCTGCCTTCCACGGACTGCGCCGCTTCGAAGCAGCGATGGATCCGGGCGGCTGGGTGATCACCGGGCTCGAGAAGCTCGGCTTGGCCTGGAAGGTCGTGCG
>JBKJQL010000269.1:0-9555 GCA_046594035.1 Gaiellaceae bacterium | reverse complement strand
ATCCTCGACCAGGTGCTCGACCGCATGGCGTTTCAGATCGAGCGCGAGACGAAGCTCAAGAGCCGCGTCAAGGGCGCGATGATGTACCCGACGATGGTGCTCGTCTTTGCGACGTGCGTCCTCACGGGCATGTTGCTCTTCCTCGTCCCGTTCTTCAGCAAGGTCTTCCTGACCTTGGGCGGCCAGTTGCCGACGCTGACGCAGTGGGTCGTCAACGCCTCGGACTTCATCAAGGCCGACTGGTATCTGATTCTCGCGTTCGGTATCGGTGGGACATTCGGATTCAAGAAGTGGCGGAAAACCGACCACGGCAAGCGCAACTGGGATCGCTTCAAGCTGAAGCTCCCGATGAAAATCGGCGAGGTCGTCCTCAAGATCACGATGGCGCGCTTCTCGCGCACGTTCTCGACCCTCGTCGCCGCCGGCGTCGACATCATCAAGGCGATCGAGATCACGTCACAGACGGCCGGCAACTGGGTCGTCGAACAGGCGCTGATCGAAGCGAAGCAGAAGGTGCACGAAGGTGTGCCGATCTCACAACCGCTCGTTGAGAACCCGATCTTCCCGCCGATGGTCTCGCAGATGATCAAGGTCGGCGAGGAAACCGGTGAGCTCGACAAGATGCTCGGGAAGATCGCGGACTTCTACGAAGAAGAGGTCGACTCGTCGATCGAGACGCTCACGAGCGTGATCGAGCCGATCATGATGATCGGCGTCGGTCTGATGGTCGGCGTGATCATCATCGCGATGTACCTGCCGATGTTCAAGATGCTCACGCTCGTCCACTAACGAATCGAAATGCGTGACGGCGGCCAGTAGGTCGCCACCACTTTCCCGATCAGGTTCGCGCGCGGGACCGTTCCCCAGCGGCGCGAGTCGCATGACGAGCTGCGGTTGTCGCCCATCATGAAGAACCGGTCGCGCGGGATCCTCGTCGGCGCGACGGTTCGCGTTTCGCGGCGTGCCTGGCGGATGTACGGCTCGTCGATCTTGCGGCCGTTGATGAAGACGTAGCCAGTGCGCTCCTCGAACACGTCCCCGGGCAGGCCGATCAGGCGCTTCACGTAGATGCCTCCTGTGCCGCAGCGCGCGGCCGCGAGCGGCGGGGTGTGGAAGACGACGATGTCGCCACGCTTCGGGTCGCCGAGGCGGTAACAGAACCGGCAGGCGAGGACGCGGTCGGAGAAGCCCGCCTCGCACTCGTCGGACGGGCGCGCGCAGTGCAGCGTCGGTTCCATCGAGCTCGTCGGGATCCGGTACGGATTGATCACCCACGCCGTGATCGCGAGCACGATGGCGATCGCGCCGACGATCGTGACGAGCCACTCGATCGCGATCGCCCACGGTCGTGGCAGGCCACGTGTCAGCCACCGGATCATCGCGCGAGTCTAGGCGCGCAGCTGGAGCGTCACGCTGGAGCCGGACACGACCGCCGAGCCCCCGTGCGCCTCGGCAACCGCTGCCACGATTGCCAGCCCGAGACCGGCGCCGCCCGTGCCGCGGCTCTCGTCGGCGCGGCTGAACCGCTCGAACGCCCGCGGCGCGAAGCCGGGCGGGAAGCCGAAGCCCTCGTCGCTCACACGCAGCGTCCGTGTGTCACCGTCGAGCCGAATCGTTCCCTCGCCGTAGCGCAGGGCGTTCTCGACGAGGTTGCCGAGCGCCTGCTCGATCCGCAGGCGGTCGACGTTCAGCCGCGCGCCGGTCGCCGTGACCTCGATCTCGCGTCCCTCCTGGCGTGCGCGCCGCTCGAAGCGCCGGGCGATCCCCTCCAGGAGCTCGTCGACGGATACCTCCTGCCGCCGAATCGGAAGCGTCCCCTCGTCGACGCGTGCGAGCAGCAGCAAGTCCTCCGCGAGTTGCGCGAGTCGGTCGGTCTCGCTGGCGACGGACTGCAGCGCCGCCTTGAGTTCGCCGTGGCTGCGCGGGCTCTCGAGCGCGAGCTCGACCTCGACCTTCAGGTGGGCGAGCGGCGTCCGCAGCTCATGGCTCGCGTCGGCGACGAAGCTGCGCTCGCGCTCCATCGCCGTTTCGATGCGAGCGAGCATGTCGTTCAGCGTCTCGCCAAGGCGTGAGATCTCGTCGCCGGAAGGAGGGACCGGCAGGCGGTCGGCCAGCCGGCTCGCCGAGATCGCGGTCGCGCGCGAGCGCATGCGCTCGACCGGGCGTAGCGCGGCTGCTGCGAGCACGTAGCCGAGGAGCGATGCGAGCAGCAATGCGATCGGTGCGCCCACGAGCAGCTCCGTGCGGAGCGTGGCAAGCGCATCGTCTCGCGTCTCGAGAAGCGTGCCCACGACGACCACGAGCTGCGTGTCCTGCGCGTACACGGGCTTAGCGAACAGCCGGATCGCCTCGGTGCCGCTCTGCGTCCGCGCGACGATCAGCGGTCCACGCCGGGCCGCGTTGAACTGCGCGGGAGTGAGCAATGACTTCGTCCCAAGGCCAGGCGAGTGGTCGAAAATTTGCCCCTTCGAGTCGAGGACCTGCGCGAAGCTGCTCGCATTCCCCGAGTCCTGGAGGCCCGTGTCGGCCTGGTTGACGACCAGCGAGATGTCCGCCGCTCGCGCGCGCAAGCCTTGCGCGAGCGTGCGGTCGAGGGACGTCGCGAGGTGGTGGTACAGGAAGAAGCCTGCGCCGGAGAAGACGACCGCCATCGCGAGCGCGAACCCGACGGTGAGGCGGATCCGGATCGGGACGCGCGTCAACCGCCGTCCTTGCGCAACCGGTAGCCCGCGCCGTGCACCGTCTCGATCGAGCGCCGGTCGAACGGTCGGTCGAGCTTCTCGCGCAGGTAGCGGATGTAGACGGTGATCACATTCGAGCGGTTGTCGTAGCCCATGTCCCACCCGTGTTCGAGGAGCTCGTACCGCGAGATCACCTCGCCGGGCCGGCGCATGAAGAGCTCGAACAGCGCGTACTCCTTCGGTGAGAGCTGCACCTCGGTCTCGCCGCGCCAGAGCTGTTGTGTCGCGGGGTCGAGGCGGAGGTCCCCGACCTCGAGCACGGTCGGCCGCGCGCCGCCGCCGCGCCGGACGAGTGCACGCAACCGCGCGCGAAGCTCCGCGAGCGAGAACGGCTTCGTCAGGTAGTCGTCGGCGCCCGCGTCCAGACCTGCCACGCGGTCCTCGACCGCATCGCGAGCGGTGAGCATCAGCACGGGCGCCCAGACGCCCGCCTCGCGGAGCGCGGCGCACGTCTCGAACCCGTCGCGACCCGGCAGCATCACGTCGAGGACGATCGCGTCGTACTCGTGGGCGTCCGCCATCCACAGCGCGTCCTCACCGTTCGGTGCGATGTCGGCGGCGTCGCCGTTCTCGGTCAACCCGCGCCGCACGAGTGACGCCATCTTCGGATCGTCTTCGACAACGAGGACTCGCATGCGCACAGAGTGCCCCGCCGAAGGTGAGAGAAATGTGAACGTTTTCGTCTCACATCTGTTTCACCCGGCGCTCGTACTTTGGCCCTCGCAGGCACGAACTCAATCAAGGAGGATCACCATGAGTTCCAGGATCACCAAGCTCGGCGTGACGGTCGCGGCACTTGCGTCGCTCGCCGTCGGCGGCTCCGCAATCGCGACGGCCGCTCAGAAGGGCGGCGCTCCGGCGCCCCCCGTGACGTCGGCCCCGGCCCCGGCCGAGACGCCGTCGGCAACCGACGGCGACACGCTCCAGCAGGGCGATCAGTCGACGCCGGACGTCGCAGGCGCGGCGGACCCGGCCGAGGCCAACGGTGCCGCGGAGGCGCCGGAGTCCGCGGCCAGCGAGTCGGCTGTCGACAGCGACGGCCCGGGCGGCCACGCAGACCCCGCGGGCAACGTCGACAACCAGCAGGAGGGCGTGAACTAACTCCCCCTCTGCCGCTCACCACTGCACGAAAGGGCCCTCCGGGGCCCTTTCTGTGTTTCGCGCCTGGGCCGAACGGCCCTTGTCGGCCCGTCCCGCGCTGCCGATGATCGGGAGGAGGGCAGTGGTCAGGCGCGAACCCTCTTCGGTGCAACAGGCGTTACAGCTTCACCGGCTCCGTCCGGCGGAGTGGACAGGATTTCGAGTCGAGAGCGCAGGTCGAAGGCACATTGACGGGTGAGGTCGGGCTGAGGTGCCAACTGACCCACCGACCGCAGCGCGTGACTCGAGACGCACGGCTTGACCAAAACGCAAGGAATGAGGGCCGCCGGGAGACCGGCGGCCTTCTTGCTTGGTGGGTTTTACGTCCGCCTTACCTGCGCGCAACGGCAGCGTGACTCGATCGGGGGATAGTCAGTCCATGCGGAAGCTCATCGTCCTCTTTGCCGCCGTCTCTCTCCTGGCATGCGCCGCCGCCGCTGGCGCGGGCGGTGGGCCTCCGCGAATTCCTCGCATCCCGGGAACCTGGTCGCACGCCGAGATCAACGTGACGATGAAGCGGGTGCCGCACACCCTGATCCTCGACCGCGGGAAGATCATCGAGATCACGACGACCCAGCTCACGCTGCGCGAGCGCGACGGGAGCACGGTCGCGATCCCGCTCGTCGGCCAGACGATCGTCACCGTCGACCGCGGCCCGGCGACCATCTCCCATCTCCGGCGGCGGATGACCGCCACCACGCTGCGTGTGGACGGCGGCGCTGCTGTTCGCGTGCGCGCCGTGTCGTTCTAATACGCTCCCGGTAATGGCGGGGACCGTTCTCCTCGTCGAAGACGAGCCTTCTGTCGGAGAGCTCGTCCGCGCATACCTCACGCGCGACGGCTACCGGGTGATCTGGGTGCGGTCGGGTGAGGATGCGTTGACGGAGCTCGACCGGCATCCGGTGCGGATGGTCTTGCTCGACATCGGCTTGCCCGGGAAGGACGGCTTCGACGTCTGTCGCGAGATCCGCGCCAAGTCGCAGGTCCCAATCCTGATGCTCACGGCGCGCGACGAGGAGCCCGATCGCGTCGTTGGCCTCGAGGTCGGAGCGGACGATTACCTGACGAAGCCGTTCTCGCCCCGCGAGCTCGTGGCGCGGATGAAGGCGATCTTCCGGCGCACGGAGCCCCAGGAGCATCGCGACACGTTCGCGCTCGGGGACGTGACGCTCGACCGTGAATCACATGACGTGACCGTCGACGGCAAGCCGGTGGAGTTGACAGCCAAGGAGTTCGAGCTGCTCGCGTTCTTCATGGCGAACGCCGGTGTCGTCGTGTCGCGCGATCTGCTGCTCGACCGCGTGTGGGGACAGGAATATCCGGGTGGGACGCGCACGGTCGACGTGCACGTTGCGCAGTTGCGCCGGAAGCTCGGCCGCCCCGATCTGATCCGCACCCTGCGCGGAACCGGGTACAAGGCCATTTCGCAGTGAGATCGCTGCGGGCGCGGCTGTTCGCAGCGACGCTCGCCGCGCTCGCGCTCACGCTTGCACTCACGATCGCGATCGGTGCGGTCCTCACCCGGCGCCAAGTCGACCGTTCTCAGGCCCTGAACGTTGCACGCCGAGCAGACGACTTGGCGCAGCAGCGCCGCCAGAACGTCAACTACAAGCTCGACGATCGCGTGTCCGGCTCCGTGCACATTCTGATCAAGCCGCGGAGCACGTTCGCGACACTCGTCCCCGATGTGAACCGAAGCAGCGATGGCGAGACCACCTACCAGGGCCGGCGCGAGCTGTACTCCTATCGCACGTTGCCGCACCTCGGCCTGTTGCTCCTGCGCCCGGCCAGCCTGAAAGCGGCCGCATGGCGGCCGTTCCTCGGCGATCTCTTGTTCGCGGCGCTGGCCGGTGTGATCCTCGCTGCCGGGCTGTCCTTCGTCGTGGCACGTTCGATCACGCGCCCGATTCGCAAAGTCGCCGCCGCGACGCGGGCGCTTGCCGCCGACGAGAGCCACGAGCCGCTCTCGACCCGTGGAACGACCGAGCTCGCCTCACTTGCCGAGGCGTTCAACCAGATGACCGAGCAGCTTGCGGCCGCACGCCAGGCCGAGCGCGACTTCCTGCTCTCGGTCAGTCACGAACTGAAGACGCCACTGACGGCGATCCGCGGCTATTCCGAAGGGCTTGCAGACGGGGCGTTCGAAGCGGACGAAGCGGCGCGCGTCATCTCGCTCGAGGCGAGCCGGTTGGAGCGGCTCGTGCGCGACCTGCTCGACCTCGCGCGCATGAACCGCAGCGAGTTCTCGGTGCGGAGCGAGCCCGTGGACGTCGCGGAGATTGCGCGCGAGGCCGTGCGGCGCCACGAGGCCGCGGCTCGGGAGTTCGGCGTTGGGCTGACCTCCGAGGGTGCGGAGACCTGGGTTGAGGCCGACCCCGATCGGCTGTTGCAGGTGACGTCGAACCTGGTCGAGAACGCACTCCGCGAGACGCCTGTAGGCGGCGCGGTGACGGTGCGCGCCGAGCCCTACCGGCTGCTCGTCAGTGACACCGGGACGGGGATCAAGCCCGAAGACGTCACGCACGCGTTCGAGCGCTTCTATCTCTACGACAAGGCCGACAAGAACAGACCGGTGGGAAGTGGCCTTGGCCTCGCGATCGTCAAGCAACTCGCAACGTCGATGGGCGGCGATGTCGGCGTCGAGAGCGGCCCCGCCGGGACCACGTTCGAAGTTCGATTCAGGGCACAGCTGCCGGGAAACGATCATGTCGCCGAAGGCGCGCTAGGCGCCCCGATGCTGCGTCCTCAGTCGCGTCGATAGAACCCCGCTATCGTCGCTCCCTGCGTCCTTGCCTCGGAGCACCTATCGCGGCTTCTGCGACGGACAATCCCGGCAGCTGAGCCCTACGGCCGCAGCTTGGAGGTGTCGACGACCTCGAAGTCGGCACCGGTCAGCCCACCGAGCGCGTGTAGCTGATCGTTCGACCATTTCTCGCTCGGCGCGCCGCTCACGTACCAGTTCGACCCGTTGTCGGCGAGGATCATTCCGTAGGTCTTCAGCGCCTGGGCGACGATACGCGCCTGCGGTGGGAGCTTTGCGATGTTCACGCCGGCCTTGAGACGCACGCGCAACCCCATGGGCGGCAGCGACGGGTCGGTCGCGCTGCTTGCATAGTGGCGCGCGGGATAGATGTACGCGCGGCGCGTGCGCTCGGCCGTGAAGCGCAGCGCATGCTTGATCGCCCCGGTCGACGCGTCGCCCTCCCAGCGCGCGAGGCCGGGCAGGATCGGCAGGCCCGCGGCATCGGCCGATGTCCAGCCTGCGGGCCGCACCGCGTTCGAGCGCAGGTTCCAGATCGCGCCGGACCAGCCCGACCACTTGCCGCTGTGCTTCGACATGCCGGAGAGCTCGTAGAGCCGGCAGGCCGCGCGGTCGACGATCAGTACGTGCCGGTCACCCTGATCGGCGTGACCCGGGTAGCCCTCGACCGGCACGTTCGCGGGAATCGGGTACGGCCCTTGGTCGCTCTCGTCCGCGTACTCGAATGTGACGCGCGACTTCGGCGTCGTCTTCGCCTGCACGACGACGTACGGGATGCCGATGCGCGAGCCGTTGTAGAGCCCGTTGCCGAAGTCGGCATGCACGCCGCTCGCGCCCATCGACGCGATCAGCTGCGCCGAGTTCGACGCCACCTTGAGCGCGTCGACCTTCTGGTTCCAGGGACTCGACGCCGGAAAGACGGGACAGCCCGCGAGTGTCGGTGACGGCGCGCGCGTCGCGCCCGTCAGAGAGAGCGCAATCGCTGCGGCGGCGAGCACGAAAGGCTTGATCGCTCCGATCACGGTTGCAGCATGACAACGGCCCAGCCGTCGCCGCGTCGCCTGAAAAGGTGACGTTCGTGCAGCCGGTCGTCGCGGTGCTGCCAGAACTCATAGGTGTCCGGGACGAGCCGAAAGCCGCCCCAGCGCTCCGGCCGTGCCGGTTCCACAGGCTGTGCCTTGACCGCCAGCTCGAGCTCCGCCCTCGAGCCCACCGGCTGTGATTGGTTTGACGCTGCCGCGCTGCGACGGGACGCACCGGGTCGTGTCTCCCAGTAGGCGTCCGATTCCGCAGCGGGTACCCGCTCGACCGCCCCCTCGACGCGCACCTGGATCCCCGGGCGGTGGAAGAGCAGTGCGGCGCGCGGGTTCGCGTCCAGCTCGCGCCCCTTGCGTGACTCATAGCCCGTGAAGAAGGTGAAGCCGCGCTCGTCCGCGCTCTTCAGCAGCACCATGCGCACCGACGGCCGTCCGCCCGGCGTCGCGGTGGCGAGCGCGACCTCGGGCCCTTCGATCCATTCGTGGAACAGCCTCAAAGGATCTCCGGTCACTCAGGCGCCTCCGCCGGTACGTCGCGCAGGTGCGGGATCGGCGAGGGGAACAGCCACCCGAGCCCGAGTAGCGCACCGACCGTCGCGATCCAGAGCGTGGGGCGCACGCCGATCACCGTCCCGAGGATCCCACCGAGCGTCGTCCCGAGTGGACGCACGCCGTAGTTCACCACCATGAACGCGCCGGAGACCCGCGATCGCATCGCCGGGGGAACAGTGCCGGCGCTGATCGTCCCGGCCATGATGTCGAGCAGCATCAGGCCGACGCCGGACATGAGCTCCGCGACGAACAGCAGTGTGAGCACGAGCCAGTACGGGCCGCCGGCGGCCGGGACGAGGATCAACGGCGCGGGAAAGAGGAAGCAGCCGATGATGAACGTCGGGCCGACGCCGATCCGGCGCGAGATCCGGGCGGTCACGAACGAGCCCGCGAGTGTTCCGATCGACGCTGCGCCGAGCACGATCCCGAGCGTCGCGGGACGAACGCCGAGCTCGCGCGTCGCGTAGAGCAGGAACAACGCGAAGAACATGAAGTTGAAGAGGTTGAGCGTCGCCACGCCGAACAGCTCACCGCGGATGACGCCGTTCCCCCAGATCCAGCGCATGCCGGATAGCAAGTTGCCCGTCTCCTGCGGCGCGCCGGGCGGCTCCTCGGCGTCGATTCGCCCGATGAAGAACGCCGACCACATGTATGACACCGCGTCGAGCGCAAGTGCGTACGGCCCGCGAAGCAGTTGGACGAGCACGCCGCCGAGGCTCGTCCCCCCCAGGAACGAGAACGCGCGACTGCCGTGGATCAGGGAGTTCGCGGCCACGTAGTCCTCACGCGGGACGACCACCTGGAAGAACGCGCCGTACGCGACGAAGAAGAACACGCTGAGCGTTCCGGACAGGAACGCGACGACGTAGAGGTGGGGCCACGTGAGCTCTCCGAACGCGTAGGCGAGCGGCACCGTCGCGATCAGTAGGCCCCGCCCGATGTCCGTCCACACCATGACGTCGCGGCGGCGTCCGCGGCGGTCCAGCCAGACTCCGGCGTGCAGGGCGAAAATGAGGTTCGGGATCAACGCCACGGTCAGCAGCGCGCCCATCTGAGCGGGAGTGGCGTGGAGTGCGAGCACCGCCGTCAGCGGCAGCGCGATCAACGACACCTGGTCGCCGAGCATCGAGATCGACTGCCCGATGAAGTAGCGGCGGAAGTTCCTGTTCTCGCGGAGGATCGGCGGGAGCACTCCCGCAGCCTCTCAGTCGACCGGGACGGACGCTTGATCCAGCAGGGTGCGTACCGTCCGCGTCAGGTCGTCGGCGCTGAACGGCTTCTGCAGGAATGCGATGCCGGGATCGAGCACGCCATGGTGGCCGAT
>JBKJQL010000220.1:0-8291 GCA_046594035.1 Gaiellaceae bacterium | reverse complement strand
GGCAGCGTCTCGGCAGCGCGGCGGGCACGAAGACCGTCGGCCTGAATCGCGTGCGCGTCGCGCCGGGGAAGCTGCCGACGCCGCCGCACTCGCACGGTGCCTCCGAGGAGCTCTTCTACGTCCTCGGCGGCTCCGGCCTCGCGTGGCAGGACGACGAGGTGCACGAGGTTCGCCCCGGCGACTGCGTGATTCATCGCGCGAACGAGCTGGAGCACACCTTCATCGCCGGCCCCGACGGGCTCGACTACCTCGTCTACGGGACGAACTACCCGACGGAATACGGCTGGCTCCCGCGGTCGAACGCGATCCGGCTCGGCTGGCCGTGGACGGAGGGCCGCACCGACGACCCCTGGGACGTCGAAGCGCAGCAACCGCCTCTCGCCCACGGCGACCCGGCACCGCGGCCCGCGAACATCGTCAACGCCGACGAGGTCGAGCACGAGCGAGACAAGACGTTCGTCACGGCGTCACTCGCGACCAGGGAGCTCTCGGACCAGGCAGGCCTGCACTGGGAACGGCTCGACCCGGGCGCGCATGGTTCCGTGCCGCACTGCCACTCCGAAGACGAGGAGATCTTCGTGATCCTCGAAGGCGACGGGACGCTCGAGCTGTGGCCGGCGCCGGTGCCGGCGTCGCAGGGCGTCGAGCGCGAGGACATTCCGCTCCGCGCCGGCCACGTGATCGCCCGGCCACCCGCGACGCGCATCGCGCACGCGTTCCAGGCGGGGCCGAACGGCCTGACGATGCTGATCTACGGCACTCGGCGCCCAAACGACGCGTGCTGGTACCCGCGCTCGAACAAGATCTTCTGGCGCGGCCTCGGCGTGATCGGCCGCATCGAGTCGCTCGACTACTGGGACGGCGAAGACCGGATTTGGTAGCAGCAGGGCGCCAGGCGTAAGGACGGTCGTCCAGGCCACAGTCCCGGAACCTGGTTCGGGGTGTGAACCAGGTTCCAGAGTTTCGAGCGCCAACGAGCTCCCGAGCAAACTCACGAACCTGGTTAAAGAACGAACCAGGTTCGGATCTCAGGCGTCCTTCTGCCAACACTAGCCCAGGCGACCATCCCTCCTCTAGCCAGGTGTCGAAGAGACACTTGTGGTCGTGAGCGAGTGCGGATACACGTTGCTGCACGACCCCGGGGTAGCTCAATTGTTAGAGCAGCCGACCGTCCATCGGAGGGGTGCGGGTTCGACTCCGGCCCCCGGGGTCCAGGACGCACGAAGGCCCGCCGCAAGGCGGGCCTTCGAGTAGCTCAATAACCGACCGTCCAAGGCGGGTCTGGCGTCATTGCGCATCGCTGGGCCTTGCGACCCTCCCGTGCCTGACCCTGGTTCGGTTTGTGAACCAGGGTCAAGAGTTTCGACTCGCGGTCGCCCATCCGAGGAACTCACGAACCTGGTTCAAAGAGCGAACCAGGTTCGGGCGTCTTCCCGCCCACGGGCCCGGGCGAGCCCACTGGTGTCTGACACCGGGCGATCGCAGACACCACGCTGACCGGCAACTCGGTGTCAGACACCTTGGCGAACCGGCGCGAGGCGCGGGTCCTACCGGGGAATGAGCGAGAAGTCGCCGAGCCGTCCAAGCGCGTCGCGCACGTCGAGCAGTAGGCGCAGGCGGTTCGCGCGCACCTTGTCGTCCGGCGGCATCACGAGCACTTCGTCGAAGTAGCGGTTCACGTACGGTGCGAGCTTCGCAGCGGAGGCGAGCTCGTCGATCTGCGCGCCTTTCAGTGCCTGCGCGAGGTCACGCTCGGCACCGTCTTCGAGCAACGACTCGTCGACGCTCGCAGCCGCTTCCTGCTCGGCCTTCCCCGCAAGCCGGTGCGCGCGGTCGTAGGCGGTGTGCACCGCCTCGAACTCCGGTGACCGCTCCGCGGCGTGAAGAGACTGCGCAAGCCGTGCCACACCGCCGAGGTCAGGCGCAGCCGATGCGCGCGCCGCGCGGACGAACTCGACCGGCACGTCGAGCAGGCCCTCCAGGCGGTCCTCGACGAACTCCCTCGCCGCACCGAGGTGCTCGCGCTGTACCGCGACCTCGCCCTCGAGCGCAAGACGATTCAGCCCGATCGCCGCGCGACGCAGCGCATAAGGATCGCGTGAGCCAGTCGGGGCATGACCGAGATCGAATGCGGTAACGAGGTGGTCGAGCTTGTCCGCCGCGGCAAGGACGCGACCGGCAGGCGTCTTCGGGATCGGTGCGCCGGCAGAGTCAGGGAGGTACTGCTCGTCGATCGCACGCGCGACCTCGTCGGGCAGGCCGGCGAGCTTCGCGTAGGTCGACCCGATGTGGCCCTCGAGCTCCGGGAACTCGCGCACGAGCTCGGAGGCCTGGTCTGCCTTCGCGAGCCGTGCGGCTTCCGCAGCCTGCTCGTCGCCGCCGAGCTTGCGCACCGTGTCGACGAGCCGCTGCGTCTTGTCTCCGTAGGACCCGGCGCCCTTCAGGTACGTGATCGCGTCGAGCCGCTTGGCGAGCTCCTCGATCCCCACCGCGACGTCGCGCTCGAACGTGAATTCCGCATCCTCGAGCCTGCCGCGAAGCACGAACTCGTTGCCCGCGCGCACCACGTCGGGTTCGCCGCCGTTCGCGACGAACGCGAAGCGGTTCTCGCCAAGCGGAAAGTACCGCTGGTGCGACTGCATCGTCTGAACGATCACGCGCTCGGGCAGCCGCAGAAACCGCTCGTCGAACGAACCCCCCTGCGCGCGCGGCCACTCGACGAGATAAACGACTTCGTCGAGCTTGCCGAGCGGGTCGCTCCACTTGCCGAGCGCGTCGAGTCCCTCGCAGGTCTGCTGGTAGCGCACCGCGCGGTCCGGCTCGACGCCGGCGGCACGCAACGCCTCGAGGTACGAGTTGGCGGTCGGAATCTCGACCTGGCCGGGGTGCGTCTGGCGATGGCCATAGGAAAAGCCGCCGCTCGGCACGCCGTCGAGCGCGACGTCGATCGTCTGGCCTTCCAGCTTCGCGCAGAGCCACCGGACCGGACGCGCAAAGCGAAAGCCTGCGCCCCACTCCATCGACTTTGCGAACTGGAACCCCTTGACGATCGCGGCAAGGCGCTCGGGGAGCACGTCGGCGATCGGTCGGCCGGGAACCTCGACGCCCAGGAAGCCGTCACGCAGCGTCAGGTCGTCGACCGCGATGCCGTGCTTCTTCGCGAAACCGGCCGCGGCTTTCTCGCGCAGGTTCTCGGGCGGCCCCTTGATCCATTCGTCCGCCGTGCGCTCCGGGACGTCGACCGGTAACGCGAGGCGGCGCGGACCGATGTAGAGCTCGACCGTCTGCGCGCCGAGGTGCTCGCGTGCGAGCTCCGGAAGCTGCAGCCCCGCCTCCATGCACGCCGCGGCGGGAAGCTCCTCGCAGCCAATCTCAAACAACAGCCGCGGCATGCTCACCCTCTTCCTGCTGCAACTCCAGGTAGACCTTCGCGACTGCGCGCACGATGTTGCGCACGCGCCCGATGTAGGCGGCACGCTCGGTGACGGAGATCGCGCCACGCGCGTCGAGCAGGTTGAACGCGTGGTTCGCCTTCAACGCCATGTCGTAGGCCGGCAGCGGCAGGCGGCGGTCGACGAGATGATGCGCCTGGCGCTCGTAGTCCTCGAAGTGGCGCATCAGCATGTCGACGTCGGCGTCCTCGAAGTTGTAGTGCGACCACTGGCGTTCGTTCTCCTTGAAGACGTCGCCCCACGTGATCCCGGGCGCCCAGTCGAGGTCGAACACGGTCGGCTGCTCCTGGATCACCATCGCGAGGCGGTCCATCCCATACGTGATCTCCGCGGGGATCAGATCGAGCTCCAGCCCGGCGACCTGTTGGAAGTACGTGAATTGCGTGACCTCCATCCCGTCCGCCCAGACCTCCCACCCGAGCCCCCAGGCGCCGACGGTCGGCTGCTCCCAGTCGTCCTCGACGAAGCGGATGTCGTGCTTCTCCGTGTCGAGGCCCATCGCGCGCAGCGAGTCGACGTACAGCTGGAGCACGTTGTCGGGCGTCGGCTTGAGCAGCACCTGGTACTGGAAGTAGTGCTGGAAGCGCATCGGGTTCTCTCCGTAGCGGCCGTCCAGCGGGCGGATCACCGGCTCGAGATAACCGGTCTTCCATGGCTTTGGCCCGAGGCTGCGGAGCAACGTCGCAGGATTCATCGTTCCTGCAGCGACCTCGGTGTGGTACGGCGTCATCAGCACGCAGCCCTGGTCGGCCCAGTACTGCTCGAGGGCGAGAATGATCTCCTGGTAGGTTCGCCGCGCCATGAGCTTTCATCGTACGGACCGCTGGCAGACGGTGTCGTTCACGTCGGAAGCGCTGCGCGGGAACCCGCTCGGCGATCCGCACGTGCGCCCGCTGCACATCTACGTGCCGCAAGACACGTCCCGCCGCTACCCGTCGGTGTACGTGATCCAGGGCATGACGGGGATGGCGGACGCGTGGTTCAACGTCGAGCCGTGGAGCCCGTCGTACCCCGACCGGATCGAGGCGCTCGCGCCGGACGCGGTCGTCGTGCTCGTCGACGCATTCACAGCGGTCGGCGGCTCGCAGTACCTCGACTCGCCCGGAATCGGCAATTACCACACCTATCTCTGCGACGAGCTCGTCCCCTACGTCGACGAGCACTACCCGACCTTGCCGGAGGCACGCCACCGCGGCATCCAGGGCAAGTCGTCGGGGGGCTACGGCTCGATGATCACGCCGTTGCTACGCCCCGATCTCTTCGGCGGGCTCGCAACGCACGCCGGCGATGCGCTGTTCGAGGTGGCGTACGCACGTGACTTCGCTCCGGCTGCGCGCGCGCTGCGTGATTCCTACGGCGGCTCGTTCGATGCGTTCTGGGAGGACTTCCGTTCCGGCAGGCCCGTGCTCTCCTCGCCGCACGACGAGCTGCTCGTGAACACCTACGCGATGTGCGCGGCGTATTCCGCGCGAGCAGACGGCAGCGTGGATCTGCCGTTCGACATCGAGACCGGCGAGCGGATCCCCGAGGTCTGGGAGCGCTGGCTGCGCTGGGACCCCGTGCTGCTGGCGCGCGAGGCGAAGCACGCGGAGACGTTGCGCAACATGCAGGGGATCTGGATCGACTCGGGCCGCAGCGACGACTACCACCTCGACCTGGGCGCGACCGCGTTCCACCGCGAGGTCGTCGCCGCCGGGACGCCCGCCGAATGCGTGCACTTCGAGTTGTTCCCGGGCACGCACCGCGGCCTGACGCCGCGCTACCCGCTCTCGCTCGCCTGGCTCGTCGAGCGCCTCTCCATCACCTTGTAGCTCGGCTCGGTGAAGCCGAACTTGCGGTACAGCGAGTGCATGTTCTCGGTGTGCAGGAGCCATTTCAGACCTGCCAGCTCGTCGTTCTCGACCATCTCGCGGACCAGTTCCTCGCCGAGCCCGCGGCCGCGGTAGGCCTCGAGGACGTAGACGTCGGCGAGATAGACGAACGAGTTGCCGTCCGTTGCAGCGCGCGCGAAACCGATCTGCTTCTCGCCGTCGTAGACGCCGACGACGCGTCCGGCGGTGTCGATCAGGCGGTCTTGCAGTTCCCGCGAACGGCCGAGCGCCCAGTAGGCGACCTCGCTCAGGAAGCGGTGCACTTCCTCGCGGTCGATGCGGCTTTTGGAGTCGTCGACCTCGATCCCGTCGCCGAGCTCGCGCCTCACGCGAACAGCCGCTCCCGCTTGATCCGCTCGTTCTCGATCAGGTACACCGCGACGTGGCGCTCTGGATCGCCGCGACCCGTCACTTCCTCTTCCTGCACGACGAAGGCGCCGACCACGGTCCGCGAGATGGCTTCGACCGTGATCTCCGGATGCTCGGCGAACATCGGGCCGAACCGCTCGCGCAGCCCATCGTGGCCGCCCGCGGCGACGCGGTCGTAACCGTTCTCGATCGTGGCGTCGGGCGTGTAGCACGCGACGAACGCGTCGAGGTCGTGCGCGTTCAGCGCCGCCAGCACGCGGTCGACCACATCGCTCACGCCGAGACCGTCCTGAGACGAAAGCCGCCATGCTCCTCGTAGGAAGACGTGACCACCGAAAGGGCATCGCGACGCGCGCGATCCGAGAGCTGCGCCTCCGGCGCGTCGGCCAGCGGCGTCGAGAGCAGCCGCTCGATCCCGGCGACGCCTTCCGGCGCGAGTCGAAGCGCCCCGGCGGCATGCACGCCGCAGACCGCGCCGCCCGAGCGCGCCGAGAAACCGACCAGCGCCTCGTTCGAGCCGCACTCGACACAGCTCGTCAGGTGCGGCAGGTACCCGGCGAGCCACAGGAGCTTGAGCTGGAAGCTCAGGACGAGCGGGGCGAGGGCCGGGCGCGTTTCCGCGTGCGGCGTCTCGTCGAGCAGGTCGAGGAAGCGCGCGAGCGCACCGAACGCTCGCTCGTTCGCCTCCGGCTCCCCGAAGAGCCGCAGCATCGCCTCGGCGCCGATCATCCCGACGTTCAGACGGTAGTTGTCCTCGCGCGTGAAGTGATGCGAGCGCAGGAGCTCGACGCCGGTGATCGTCTGCAACTCGCCGCCGCCCTCGTGCAGCATCAGCTCGACGTGCGACAGCGGCTCCAACCGCGCCCCGAACCGTGACTTGGTCTTGCGGACGCCCTTCGCGATCGCGCCGATTCGGCCGCGGTTCGCCGTGTAGAGGTGGAGGATCCGGTCGGCCTCGGAAAACCGCATCGAACGAAGGACGATCGCCTCCGTTTTGTAGGTCTTGCTGGCCATTCGGGCCAGTGTAAAGAGAGCCCCGGGGAATCCCGTTTTGGCTTTCTGCGTTGTACGGAGTGATGGCCAGAATTCAGATGTATACGACGACCTGGTGCGGCTACTGCGTGCGCGCCAAGACCCTGCTGGACTCCCGGGGACTCGAGTACGAGGAGATCCACCTGGACGACGACGCCGGCTTCCGGGGGAAGCTGCACGACCTCACCGGCGGCTGGACGGTGCCGCAGATCCTGATCGACGAACGTCCGATCGGTGGTTACACGGAGCTCTGGCGGCTCGACCGCGAAGGCCGGCTCGCTGACTTGCTCGCCGCGTAAGCGCCCCCATAGACCTGACAGCTCGGGCAGTACCAGGTGCCGCGCCCACCGGCCCGGATCTTGTCGATCGGCGTTCCGCACCGCTCACACGGGTGACCGGCGCGCCCGTACACCTTGAACGCGTCCTGAGCTCGGCCGCTCGACCCGTCGGGAAGCTTGTAGTCGCGGAGTGTCGAGCCCTGCCGGCGCACGCCCGCTTGCAATGAGGCGCGGATGCCCTTGTGCACGGCCTTCACCTGATCCGGCGTGAGCTCGTTCGCGGGCGTCAGCGGATGCACCTGCGCGCGCCAGAGCGCCTCGTCGGCGTAGATGTTCCCGACCCCGGCGACCGTGCGCTGGTCGAGGATTGCTGCCTTGACCGGCGCGCGCCGGTTCTCCAGCTTCTCGGCGAGGTGCTTCGCCTTCCACGCGTCCTCGAGGGGCTCACGCCCCACACGCGAGTCGAGGTAGGTGTCCACGTCGGACGGTTCGAGCAGCAGCCACGTGCCGAACCGCCGGACGTCGCGGTACGCGACGTCCGACCCGTCGTCTAACTTGACAACGGCGCGCTGGTGCGGATCGTCCGGCAGCTTCCCCACCGTCGCGTGTCTCAGCGACCCCGTCATCCGGAGGTGAACCAGGAGCACACGACCCGACTCGAACCGAACAATCAAATACTTGCCGCGGCGATCGAGCTTCGTCACGCGCTCTCCCGCGAGTTCTCGTGCGACCTCGAACGGGTCGTGCGGACGCGTCAGGCGCGCGTCGGTGATCTCGACGTGCTCGAAGCGGCGGCCTTCCAGCGCGGGTGCGAGCCGGCGGCGGACGGTCTCTACCTCGGGCAGCTCGGGCACGGAAACGACGGTAGCCGACGCCGGTGTCTGACACCGTGATCGTGGAGGGTCATCGGCCCGTGCTTCGAAGAGGTGTCTGACACCTCTTCGATTCGAGCCGCGCGTGGTGGTCTACGGCCTGGTGTCAGACACACCGCCGACGACCTCGAGCAGCACCGGACGCTCGGCCGGGGCCACGTCCGAGATCTCGTAGGCAGCGAGCACTTCGCGGGTGCCGAGGTCGGCCTCGTCGTCGGTCCGGGCGTGAATCTCGGCGAGCGTCTGCCCGACCTCGACGCGATCGCTCCGTTTCGCCCGCACCACGATGCCGACGGCATGGTCGATCTCGTCGTCCTTGGTGCGGCGCCCCGCGCCGAGGTGGACGGCGGCGTTGCCGACGTCGATCGCGCTCAGCTTCGAGACGTAGCCCGCGACGGGCGAGGCCAGCTCGCGGAT
>JBKJQL010000144.1:0-10407 GCA_046594035.1 Gaiellaceae bacterium | reverse complement strand
GAAGACCATGCCGATCCGGCGCCGCACCTCGATCGGGTCGACGTCCTTCGCGTAGAGATCGATGCCTTGGTAGAGGACGTGGCCCTCGACCTTCGCGCTCGCGACGAGATCGTTCATTCGATTGAGGGAGCGAAGCACTGTCGACTTGCCGCAGCCCGACGGGCCGATCATCGCCGTGATCGCGTTCTTGTAGATGTCGATGCTGACGTCCTTGACAGCGACGGACTTGCCGTACGAGACGGTGAGGCCGTCGATGTCGAAAACCGTTTCGCGGCTCGTCGGCGCAGGCTGCGTCTGAGCGAGGGTGAGCGATGTCAGAGCTGGTGTTGGCACCGGCAGCAGTCTCGACGTGCGCTGGGACCGCGGGGGTACCAAGGATGTGAACGAGTTGTGACGAGGTGGTGACGGGGCCTCTGAGGCTTCTCGTGAACTGGAATGCTGCCGCCCGAATGGAAGCTGCCTCGGTTCCGACCTCGGCCGGCCTGCGTCGCACCCGTCGCCGGGGCGACCGGTTCGGTGACCTGCTCCTTCACGGCCTCACGGCTGCCGCATCGCTGATCGCCATCCTGATCGTCGCCGCGATCGTGTGGCGTGTGACCGAAGGTGCGTGGCCCGCGATCAAAGTCTTCAAGCTCGGGTTCCTCTGGCACAACGAGTTCAATCCGGTGACGAACAAGTTTGGCGCGCGTGACTTGATCGTCGGCACCGTCGTCACATCTTTCGGCGCCATGCTGCTCGCCGCGCCGCTCTCGATCGCGATCGGATTGTTTCTCAGCGAGCTTGCACCGCCGGCGGTACGAGGGCCGGTGGGCACGCTGATCGAGATGCTCGCCGCCGTCCCGAGCGTCGTGATCGGGCTCTGGGGCATCTTCGTGCTCGCACCGTTCGATGCGCAGCATGTCCAGCCGTTTCTCGGGGCGATCTTCGGCTGGATCCCGATCTTCGCGCACGGCGGCGACAAGATCGAATCCACCGTGTTCACGGCCATGATCGTCCTGACGATCATGATCATCCCGATCACATCGTCGATCTGCCGCGAGTTGTTCATCGGCGTTCCGACGGAGCTCGAGGAAGGCGCGATCGGCCTCGGCGCGACGCGTTGGGAGATGGTGAAGACCGTGATCATCCCGACGGTCCGCGGCGGCGTGGTCGCTGCGGTGATCCTCGGTCTCGGTCGTGCCCTTGGCGAGGCGATCGCGGTGAGCCAGGTGATCGGAAACTTCACCCCGCTGAAACTGTCGATCTTCGAACCGGGCGACACGCTGGCCAGCCGAGTCGCGAACCAGTACCAGGGTGCCGTCTCCGACCTTCACGTCGCCTCCCTCATCTACCTCGCGTTGATCTTGCTCGTGATCACTTTCATCACGAACTTCACCGCGCAGCGAGTGGTCAAGCGTTTCGAGTTCCAGCGGACCGGCGGATCGTGACGGACCCCGCGCTTTCGCTCAGGGCGACGGGGCGTGCAAAGCGCCGGCTGCTCGCGAACCGGCTCGCAGAGGTCGCCGCCACCGGGGCGGCGCTCGTCGCGATCGCCGCGCTGTCGATCGTCGTCTGGTCAGTGTTCTCGCGCGGTGTCGGGGCGCTCAACTGGGACTTCTTCACCAAGGGCCCGGTTCTCTTCGGCGCCGGGGGCGGTGTCGCCCCGGCGCTCGCCGGCAGTCTGCTCCTCGTCGCGATCGCGACGGCCATGGCCTTGCCCTTCGGTGTCCTGACGGCGATCTACGTCAGTGAATTCGCTCCGCAGTCGATCGGCGCTCAGATCCGGCTGTGGCTCGACGTGCTCAATGGATTCCCGTCGATCGTGATCGGCGTCTTCGTCTTCGCGCTCTGCGTGAAGGTTGATCTCCCGATCGTTGGCTGGGGCCACCACCAGAGCGCGATTGCCGGCGGCTTTGCGCTCGCCGTGATCATGCTCCCCCTGGTCGCGCGCGCGACGATGGAGGTCCTGAAGCTCGTTCCGAACGAGCTCCGGGACGCGAGCTATGCGCTTGGTGTGTCGAAATGGCAGACCGTGTTGCGCGTCGTGCTGCCCACGGCCTCCGGCGGGATCTTGACCGGGACGACGCTCGCAATTGCCCGGGCCGCAGGTGAGACGGCGCCGCTGCTCTTCACGACCTCGCTGGCCGGCCAGTACGTGGACTGGGATCCGACGCACGCGGTGAACTCGATCCCGTTCACGATCTTCCAGTATTCCGAGGCGCCCGACCCCGCGCTTCACGAACAGGCGTGGGCGCTTGCGTTCGTGCTGATCGCGTTCGTCCTCCTCTCGAGCTTGAGCGCCCGCGTTCTGCTCGAGCGGTCGCGCCGCAAGCTCGGCGCTCCGCGGTAGGCGTTCACCACTCCGTCACCTCGTGGTCACCGCATCGCTGCCCACGTCGGGCGTTGCACACGCAACGCTGGCGGCATGACAAAACGACTCACGATCTCACTGGCGGTGCTCGCCGCCTTCCTCGTCGCCGCGACCGCGGCGACCGCGACCAGCAAGGACACGACGATCACCGGCGCGGGCAGTTCGTTCGTCTCGCCGCTCGTCTCCACCTGGACGCCCGCCGTCGGCTCGGCATTCGGCTACACGCTCCAGTACAGCCCGGTCGGCTCGGGTGCCGGCATCTCCGCGATCACGAACCGCCAGGTCGACTTTGGCGCTTCGGACGCCCCGCTCACGCCCGACCAATTCTCCGCGTGCAAGGGCTGTGTCCAGATTCCGTGGGCGCTCTCTGCCACCGCGGTCGCCTACAACGTGCCCGGCGCGCCAATCCACCTCCGGCTGAACGGCCGGGTGCTCGCCGACATCTTCCTCGGCAAGATCTCGAAGTGGAACGATGCTGCGATCAGGGCTCTGAACCGGGGAGCCAACATGCCCGACCTGAAGATCACGCCGATCTTCCGCTCCGACGGCTCGGGTACGACCTACAACTTCACCGACTTCCTCTCTGCCGTCTCGCCGGCCTGGAAGTCCAAGGTGGGCAACTCGACGTCCGTCACGTTCCCTGCAGGAATCGGGGCACGCGGTTCCTCCGGCGTGGCAGGGCTCGTTACTCGAACCGAGGGTGGCATCACCTACGTCGATGTGGCGTTCGCGCTCCAGAACCACATCAGGTTCGCGGCGATCCGTAACGCGGCGGGAAAGTTCCTCTACCCGAGCCTCCGGCGCATCACCGCCGCGGCTGCTGCGTTCCCGAAGGTGCCGTCGAACAACGAGCTGCACATCGTGAATCCGCCGAGGAAGGCCGCGCTCGCCTACCCGATCTCGACCTACACCTATGTGATCGTCCCGAAGCAGACGTCTCATGCGGCCGAGCTGCGGAAGTTGATCTTCTGGGCGCTCACGCAGGGGCAAAAGACGCAGTACACGGCCAAGCTTCTTTTTGCACCGCTGCCGAAGTCGATACTGGTGGCTTCCGAGAAGACGCTGAAGTCCGTTCACTCCTAGGCAGCCTCCCGGTGGTGCCTAGGACGGGGGCGCCCTTTCGGGGGCGCCCTCTGTCGTTGTTTGAGGCTCGACACGGGATTAGCGCACTCCCGGATAGTGGCTCAGACGCGGCGCATCTCGCCCGGGTCGGGCTTGCCCGTAGATACCGCTATGCCCCGCGCCCGACCCGGGCGACCTGCTTGGTCTGGGCCATCCCCGGAAGCACGCCATCCCATGCCGAGCCTCTACGCTGGGAACGTTGCGCGGATGCGCAGGCCGCGGCCACGACCGCCGTCGGCCTCGACCTCACCGCCGGCGGCGACGACCACGCGCTTCACGATCGCGAGACCGAGGCCTGTGCCGCGTGACGTCCGTGCCGCATCGGCTCGATAGAAACGCTCGAAGAGGCGCGGCAGGGTTTCTTCAGGCACACCGGCGCCATCGTCGGCTGCGGTGAGCACCACGACGTCGCCGGCCCGCTGGATCGAGAACATGAAGGACGCACCGTGCCCGGCGTAGCGGATCGCGTTCTCTGCCAGGTTCTGCGCGATCATGCGCAGCATCTTCGGCCGTAGGGGGACGTCGATCGTCGGCTCACCTTCGACGTGGAGGGTGACTCCGGCACGCGCCGCGGATCCGCTGAGCTCCTCGAGCACGCCTTGGAGCACCGGCAGCGCAGTCGTGTGGCCGAGCGAAACGACCTCCCGACCGCTCTCGAGCTCTGCGAGGAAGAGGATCTCGTCGATCAGAGCGCCGGCATTCTCGACCTCCGCGCGGGCCTGATCGATCAGGGCGTGCACGTCGGCATCCGGCAGGTCCGTCGAGTCGAGCAGGGCGAGAATCCGTGCCAGTGGAGTCCGCAGCTCGTGCGAGACGGCGGCCGTGAAGCCCGTCCGCAGCTCGTCGAAGCTCCCTTTCAGCTGATCGTCGGATTCCGTCACCAGATCGTCACCAGTCCGTCACCCGGACACGCCCCCTCTCGGCTCTATCGTAGGGGCATGACGAAGGTGCTGATCATCGAGGACGACAACGTCATCGCTGACGGCATGGCCCGCCACCTCTCTGCAGGGGGCTTCGACCCGATCGTGGTCGGCCGGGGGGAGCTGGGGTTGACCCGGCTGCGCTACGACAACCCGGACGTCTGCGTGCTCGATCTGATGCTCCCGGAGCTCGACGGTTGGAAGCTGATCGAGACGGCGCGCGCGGAGGGCATCGGAACACCGATCGTCGTCGTCTCCGCCCGTGGCACCGAGCACGACCGCGTCCACGCGCTCGAGATCGGCGCGGACGACTACCTCGTGAAGCCGTTCTCGATGCGCGAGCTCGTCGCGCGCGTCGGCGCGGCCGCGCGGCGCGGTGTGCGGCCCGCGGAGGAAAAGCGCGGCGATCCGATCGAGATCGAGGAGCTCCGGATCGACCCGCGCGAGGTGCAGGCGTTCGTGGACGGCAAGAGCGCGGAGTTGACGCCGACCGAGTTCAAGCTGCTCTACACGCTCGCGCTCGACCGCGGCCGTGTCGTCACGCGCGACGAGCTGTTGCAGAAGGTGTGGGGCAGGCGCGAGACGCACCGCGATCGCACCGTCGACGTCTTCGTTCGTCGCCTGCGCCAGAAGATCGACAAGGCGTCGTCGAAGCACTCGTTCATCCAGACGCGCTTCGGCGTCGGCTACAAGCTCGAGCCCGAGCCCAAGTAGCGGTGCGCGGGGAGACGACGTGAACGTTCTCTTCGTCTGCCTCCACAATGCTGGCCGTTCGCAGATGAGCGCTGCACTGTTCGAGCGAGCCGCTGGTGGCCGTCACGGGGCGGAGTCGGCCGGCACGACGCCCGGCGAGCGCGTTCATCCCGAGGTGGTCGAGGTGATGCGCGAGATCGGAGTCGACCTCGCCGACAAGATTCCTCAGCTCTTGACGAACGAGCTCGCCGAGCGTGCGGACGTGATCGTGACGATGGGCTGTGGCGATGCGTGTCCGTACATACCCGGGAAGCGCTACATCGACTGGCAGTTGCCCGATCCGAAAGGGAGGCCGATCGAAGAAGTGCGCAGGCTCCGCGACGACATCGAGCGACGCGTCGTCGAGCTTGCGAACGAGCTCGATCAGACCGTCTAGATCGTCTGTCCGTCTGGCACGTACCGGTCGGGCACCGCGGTCTGGTGCCAGAGCACGATCAGGCCGTCGCGCACGCGGAAGATCGCTGCCGCCTGTCCGCCGTTCGAGTCGCATCGATGTTGTGGACGGGGCTGGAGCTCGAAGACGACGAGCACCTCACTCGTGCCGTGCACGTCGAGGTGGCTGATGCGCCCACCGCACGGTAGGCCTGCGTTCCAGCGCACCGCGTCGGCATGTGTGGCCAGCGTCAGCTCGCCGTTCTGGACGACCAGCGCCCCAGCTGCGAAGAGCCGGGCCGCTTGTTCGTTGTCGTTGCGGTCGAGGGCGGCGCTCCACGCGCGCACCACATCTGGCGCCGAGGCGGCCTTCTTCCCGCCGCATGCGGTCAGCGCGAGCAGGACGAGCAAGGTCGCTGTGAGCCTCATACGGGTAGTCTGCCGCCCGTGGACTTCGAGCTGACGCCGGAGCAGCGGGAGATCCAGGCGCTCGCGAGAGAGTTCGGGGCGGCCGAGATCGAGCCGCACGCTTCGGACTGGGACCGGGCGCATGCGTTCCCGCACGAGCTGCTCGGCAAGCTCGGTGATCTGGGGCTGATGGGCGTGTGCGTGCCGGAGGAATACGGCGGCGCCGGCGCGGACTTCCTGTCGTACATCCTCGTGATCGAGGAACTGTCGCGCGCAGATGCGGGTGTCGGCGTGACGGTCGCGGTGCATACGTCGGCGTGCACGATGCCGCTGCTGCAGTTCGGGACGGAAGAGCAGCGCGCGCGCTTCGTGCCGCCGCTTGCGCGCGGCGACGGCGTCGGCTGCTTTGCGCTCACCGAGCCCGGCGCCGGCTCAGACGCAGGCTCGATCGTCACGAGCGCGACGGAGGCTGACGGCGGCTGGCACGTCAGTGGTGCGAAGCAGTGGATCACGAACGCCGCGTTCGGCGGGACAATCCTGTTCTTCGCGCGTACCGGAACTGCGTCGCGCACCGCGCGCGGCATCTCGGCCTTCATCCTCGACACCGACCAGGTGACGATCACGCGCACGGAGGAGAAGCTCGGCCTCAACTCGTCGGTCACCAACGACATCGCCGTTGATTCTTTCGTGGAGGCCGATCGGTTGCTTGGAGAGCTGCAGCACGGGTTCCGGATCGCGATGGCGACGCTCGACGGGGGGAGGATCGGCATCGCCGCGCAGGCGGTCGGGATCGCGCAGGCGGCCTATGACGTCGCTCTCCAGTACTCGAAGGAGCGCGAGGCGTTCGGGCACAAGATCTCGGACTTCCAGGCGATCCAGCACAAGCTGGCGAACATGTCGATGGAGATCGATGCGGCGCGCCTGCTCGTGCACAAGGCGGCGTGGCTCAAGGATCAAGGGAAGCCGCATACGGAAGCCGGCGCAAAGGCGAAGCTGTTCGCGTCCGAGATGGCGCGCCGCCAGACGGCGGAGGCGATCCAGGTGCTTGGCGGTTACGGGTACACGAAGGAATTCCCGGTCGAGCGCTACTACCGCGATGCGAAGATCACCGAGATCTACGAAGGCACGAGCGAGATCCAGCGCCTCGTGATCGCGCGCTCGATTCTCAAGGACGTGCCCGGTGTCAGACACGCGCACCCCACGTGAGCCCGCGCGAGCGCGACGAGCCTGTTCGGCTCACCAAGATCTACACGCGCGGGGGAGATGCGGGGGAGACCTCGCTCGGCGACATGTCTCGGGTTTCCAAGCTCGATCCCCTCGTGCAGGCCTACGGCGCGGTCGACGAGCTGAACTCCGTGATCGGCTGGGTGGTGGTCGAGGTTCCAGGCCTGACGCTCACACGAATCCAGAACGAGCTCTTCGACGTCGGCGCCGACCTGTCCGTTCCCTACGTCGAGGGTGACGGGAAGCTGCGCATCGACCAGCCGGCGATCGACCGTCTCGAAGCCGATTGCGACGAGGCGAACGCGCCGCTCGAGCCGCTGAAGAGCTTCATCCTCCCGGGAGGCTCTGAACAGGCATCGCGGCTGCACATCGCGCGCGCCGTGTGCCGGCGCGCGGAGCGCGACGTGCTTGCAGCGGCGCAAGAGCGTCCGGTGAACCCGCTCGCGGTCGTCTACCTGAACCGCCTGAGCGACCTGCTTTTCATCCTCGCGCGGGCGGCCTCCGGCGGCAACGAGCCGCTCTGGAAGCCCGGCGGCGAGCGCACGTAGCTCGCCTCCGACTAGCGCTGCGAAAGCCGCTGCACGAGCGCGGCGATCTTCGCCGACGATGTCGAGGCCGGAAGTGCGATCGCGCCCTTGTGGGCCAAGACTCCAAGCGTCACGCTGCTCTTCGAGAGCGCGACGATCGCGGTCGTCGGGAACACCGTGCGCAGGTCGCGCACGAGCTTCACGCCGTACTTGTCGGCATCGACGATCACGACCGACGCATCGCGGGTGGATGCAACCTCGAACGACTGCTCCGGCGTCGCCTCGATCGTCTGGCCGACACCTTGCGCAGCGCGCTGCGCGAGCTTCGTGCTCTGACCGACAGTCAGGATGATCTGCGCCGGGTTGGCGGTGTGCAGCTTCGCGACCTTCGGGATCACGCGGATCTTCTGCGACGTGCGGTAGGTCCCGCCGTCCGCGGTGCGCCCGAGCCAGTAGAGCGTGTAGGTGCCCGGCTGCAGCCGGTGCGCGAGCCGCAGCGTGTGCACCGCCGCGCCGGCCTTCGTCTGGAAGCTCCAGCTCTGGATCCGGCGGTAGTTGACGCCGTCCAACGTCGCCGCGATCTTGGCGGGGGCGGTGGAGAGGATCCGCACGGAGAGTGCGCGGCGCGTGACCACAACGCGCTTCTGCACCGCGATCCGGAGTACGAACTGCGCCTGGCGCGGAACCGACGAGCTAGAAACCCCGAGGTCGATGATCGAGCCCGCGGGCATCAGCCGCACACCGGCGGGGGCGACGACGGTGCCGAGCGGCTCGTTCGAAACGACGGGGATGATCTTGCCGGCGGTGAAGCCGCGCGCGGCGAGGGTCGCGGTCGCGTCTGCGACGTTGCGCCCGGTGACGGTCGGCACGGCCTGAAGCGGTGCGGTCAGGGCGCTCGAGGTGCCCGACGTGTTGATCTCCGCAATCGCGAACGACCGCGTGTCGTCGGAGGTGATCGCCCCGAGCTTCGTCTCGAACTCGGTGGGGCCGAAGTAGCGGTACGGCTGGCCGTCCACGTAGAGGACGTAGTTCTGGATGCGATCCTGGTCGATGCCCGGAGCCCAGCGCAGCGTCAGCCCATCCGCGGCCACGACGGCGGCGAAGTCACGCGGAGGCGCAGGCAGTGCGATGTCGCGCGCCAGCGTGAAGAGCGTCAGATGCTTCGTCAGCACGTGCACGCCGGTCGCGTCGCGGTAGAAGCCGTCCTGCCTGTCGGCCGGCAGCGTCGTTCCGTCGACCATCGGGATGAGGCGCCAGTGGCCGTTCTGGTAGGTCGCCGGGATCGCGACTCCGCCCGTCGGGTCCGACATCGTGATGACCAGCGGGAGCCGGAAGACGTGCAGCGGCTCGCCGTTGGAATTCCAGTCCATCGTGACGTCGACGATCGAGCCCGCCATCGTCATGCCGGACATCGGCGCGATCGAGGCGACCTGCGGGCCCATGCTGAGCACGAGGAAGTCGTCCTCGTGGCCGAAGGGAACGTCGTAGGCGCCGGCCGGCACGAAGACCGTCGCGCTGTTGTCCGCGGAGGTGAGGGTCGTCTGGCTGTTCGGGCGGGCGTTCTTCGAGACGACCGGCGGCTGCGTCAGCGAACCAGGCGGCGCCAGGATCGTCACGTTGATGCGGAAGCTCGAGAGCTTGCCGGCCACGTCGGCGAGCTTGCCGGTGAAGGTGTGAAGGCCCACGCCGACGGGCGCGTCGAGGTTGACGGTCGCCGTCGCGCCGGAGAGAACCGGTGCGGCGAGCACGGGATGACCGTCGGCCTTGACGTTCGTGACTGCCAGAAGCGCCTCGGTCGCGGTGAGCGAGAGCGAGGAGATCGTCGAGCCGGCCGGCAGCACGCCGCCGTCCCCGGGCGTCGAGGCGGTCAGCTGGGGTGCGGTGTTGTCGAAGGTGATGCCGGTGCGCGTGTCGGTGGCCTGGTTGCCGAACGCATCGACCGCAACGACTCGGACGTCGTAGACGCCGTCAGCGATCGTCGAGCTGTCGAAGGCGATCGAGAACGGAGCGGCCGACGAGCTGGCGACGGTCGTCCAGGCGCCGGACGCGGGGCGGACCTGCAATGTCGCCTGCGAAGCGCCGGTGACGGACGCGTCGATGGTCAGGTTGCCGGTGAGCAGCGTGCCGAGGCTCGCCAGTGAGAGAGCGGGCGGCGTGGAGTCGACGGTGACGGTGCGCACGGTGGTCGTGGCGGTGTTGCCGGCGTTGTCGGTGATCTGAGCGCGCACCTCGTAGTCGCCGGAGGCGACGGCCGTCGCATCCCAGGTGCTGCCCGCGATGTCGGTGAACGAGCCGCTCGATCCGGCCGTCCGGAACTGGTAGGTCACGCTCGCCACGCCGGTGCCGCCGGTGTCGCTCGAGGTCGCGGCGAAGGAGACGGCGGGGCCGCCAACGGTCGCTCCGGCTCCCGGCTGCGTCAGCGCGCCGGTCGGAGCGGTGTTGTCGATCGTGATCGCCTTGACGTCGCTGCCTTGGTTGCCGCCGCCGTCCGTCGCGGTCACGCGCAGGTCGTAGGCGCCGTCGGCGCGCGCGCCGGAGGCCCAGGCGAACGTGAACGGGGCGGGTGCGTTGGCGGTGCCGAGCGTCGTCCAGGTGGCAGCGCCGCTCGGGCTGATCGCGTAGGTGACCGAGGCGATGTCGGCAGAGCCGCTCGCGCCCAGCGAGACCGAGCCGGAGAGGTTGGAGGGGGCAGTCAGCGTGACAGTCGGTGCGTTGTTGTCGACGTTGATCG
>JBKJQL010000191.1:0-6656 GCA_046594035.1 Gaiellaceae bacterium | reverse complement strand
CGACCTCGCGCGCATCGTCCGGCTCGCGTCCGGCTTCAACGGCGACGCTGCCGCCTTCGTCGCCGACCTGCGGCAGCGCTTCGACTCGGGCGGCGACGGCGCGCGCGGAGTCAACCTGCTGACGCTGCACCGCGCGAAAGGCCTCGAGTTCGAGGCGGTATTCATCCCGCGGTTGCAGGAGAAGGAGCTGCCGTCGAAGCAGGCGCGCACGCCCGAAGAGATCGCGGAGGAGCGGCGGTTGCTGTACGTCGGCATGACGCGCGCGAAGCGGGTGCTCTGGCTGACGTGGTCGGGGAAGCGGTCGCGGTTCCTGTCCGAGCTCGGCGTCACGGGCGGCGCTGCGACGCCGGTGGCGAAGCGCGACTGGACGCCGGCGGGCGAGAAACTGCGCGCCTGGCGGCTGGAGCGGTCGAAGGCGGATGGTGTTCCGCCGTACGTGATCTTTCACGACGCGGTGCTGCACCAGATCGCAGAGACGCGGCCGTCGTCACTCGGCGAGCTCGCCCAGATTGCGGGGGTCGGCCCGGCGAAGCTCGAGCGCTACGGGGCGGACGTCCTAGCGCTTGTCGAGAGCTGACAGCAGGAGGTCGAGCATCAGCTGCGGGTCACGCAGCACGCGCTGCCCCTGGCCGTCGCGCTTGTGCAGGTCGAGCGCGCGCGGGTCGGTGAGTGGGCGTAGCCGGCCGTCGCGCATCAGCTGCTCGTCGACGCCGCCGAGGCGGCCGCCGAACGTCGTATAGACCGGGACACCGAGGGCGGCGGCCTCGCGATTCATCGTGCCGCCCGAGGACACGACGAGGTCGGAGTAGGCGATCAGACTCTGCGCGTCGACGGATTTCTCCGGAACGATCACCGACGGCAAGTCGAGGGACTTGACGTAGTCGCGCTGCTCCTCGGTGCGGGGGATCACGAACGCGTGCACATCCGTCAGACGCCCGAGATGCTCGAGCGTCATCGGGAAGAGCGGGTTCGAGTGCCGGTGGTACAGCGAGACGTCCGGCGGCGGGCGCAACACGACGAGCACCTTCGCGGGGTCGATCGACCAATCGCGCAGCACGGCGTCGTCCGGCTCGAAGTTCGAAAGGTAGTACTCCTCCTTCAGCCCGGGATACTGCTGCAGCTTGGGCGGGACCGCGCCGTAGCGCTTCAGACGTTCCGGCGGGATCGAGTCGGGCACGACGACGCGGGTCGCGGCGCGGCAGCCGAGCTGATGCTGCAGCCACGCAAACTCGTAGTCGAACGTCGTCGAGCTGGGGATCCCGAGCCGGCGGGCGGTCATCGTCAGCTCGTGCGATCCGTGTGCGAGCGCGATGTCGAACCCGCGCGGCTTGGCCCACTTGCGCAGCGACTTCAGCCGCGTGCGCATCTGGCGTGCCTTCCCTCCGGCGGATCGCCCGCCGTGGTGGCCGATCACCGTCGCCGTCATGCCGTGCGCCTCGATCAGCTGCAGCGTCTGCGCGTAGTCGCGCGCGGTGATCTCGACCTCGTGCCCCTGCGCCTGCAGAAGCTCGACGAGCGGCCGGAAGACGAGCGGATGCGCGCTCGCCGTGAAGTCCACCCACACCTTCATTGCGACTCCGTCGAAGCTGCGTCCGGCACGCGAGGACCGTACCTGCTCAACCGCCCATGATCAGGAACGAGCTACCGCAGGACGATGCGCCGAAGGCGCTTCCGATCGCCCAGATGCTGAGTGCGATGATCAGCGGCACGCCGACGATGATCAGCGCATACGACGGCACCGGTCGTTCGAGCGCATCGCGCAGGCCGACGAAGACGAGGGTGGACGGACCGCCGACCAGCAGCAGGACTGCGATGATCGTGAAGATCGCTGCCAGACTCGATCCGTGATCCTTGTTGCCACAGGCGAGCGGGACGCTGCTGACGAGGATGATGAGAGCGTCGATCCCGACCGCCGCTCCAAAAGCCGCCAGCGTTCGAATCGGCCAGTTCCTGTGCATGGCTCGTATTGAACGCCACAGATCGGGCGGCGTCTCGATCGGATCGCCGAGCGGCGGCCGGCGGTCGCCGAACGGCGTCTAGGACACGACGTGCTCGAGCGACACGTCGCGCCGGACGCCTTCGACGTGCCGTTCGTGCCAGAGCGTGAACGCGAGGATGCCCCAGAGCTGGCGCGAGAGATCCTCACGGCCGGAGACGTGGTTGTCGATCAGCCGTGTCACGGCTTCGGGCTGGAGGTAGCCCTGCCGCCGGATCGTTTCCGGCGAGAGCGTCTCGCGTGCGAACGGCTCGAGCTCGCCGCGGAGCCAGGCCGCGGCGGGGATCGAGAACCCGCGCTTCTTTCCATTCACGATGTCCTCCGGCAGTAGCGGCTCCATCGCCTTGCGCAAAAGCCGCTTTTTCGAAAAGCCGCGCACCTTATGCCGCACCGGCAGCGAGAACGCGAAGTTCGAGACGACGGTGTCCATGAACGGAACCCGCGCTTCGAGCGACCAGGCCATCGACGAGCGGTCGGTCTTCGTCAGGAGGTCGTCCACGAGGTAGAGCCCGAAGTCGACGTCTTGCAGGCGCGTCAGCAGCTCGTGCCCTTCGGTTTCGGCGAACCGCTCGCGGTAGCCGATCAGGGGGTCGGCATCGCTGCGGCGTCCGGTCAGCTCCGCGCGCGCGTCCGCGGAGAAGATCTCCTTGTACATGTGGTGCCGTTCGAGAGGCGGCATTGCTGCTGCGCGTGTGAAGCGCTTGAGCCGGTAGTCGAAGCTCGCCTTGCGTGTCGAGCTGGGAAGGCGGTCGGCGAGCGGCCGCAGGTGTGCAGCCAGCGGCCCGAACCGCTCCGCGAGCAGGTCTGCGACATAGGTGTAGTAGCCGCCGAACAGCTCGTCGCCTCCTTCGCCGGACAGCGCGACTTTGACGTCCTCCGCGGCGAGCTTGGAGACGAGGTACGTCGGGAGCGCCGACGAGTCGGCGAACGGCTCGTCGAACGCGTCCGCAAGTGCGGGAAGCAGCAGCGCGGCGTTCGGACGCAGCGTCAGCTCGCGGTGCACCGTGCCGTAGCGCTGAGCGACTGCGCGCGCGCCGTCGAGCTCGTTGAACGAGGCTTCTTCGAAGCCGATCGAGAACGTGCGAACGGCGTCCGACGACTCCTCGGCCGCGAACGCGGTCAGCGCGCCGGAGTCGACGCCGCCCGAGAGCAGAACGCCGACGGGGACGTCGGCGATCAGGTGTGCCCGGACGGAGTCACGGAGGCGTGCGCGGCATTCCTCGAGCAGCTCTGCCTCGTCCTCGTCGTGCCGCGCCGGGAGCGGGCCGGTGCGCGCGTACTGCTCGATCGCGATGCGACCGTCCTGCCAGGTGAGCGTGTGTCCCGGAAGCAGCTTGCGGATGTCCTCGAAGATCGACAGCGGCCCGGGCACGACGTTGAACGTCAGGAACGCGTCCAGGGCGTCGAGGTCGACGTCCCCGTGCTCGAGTGCGTCGAGCTCGGAGGAGAACGACAACTCGCCGCCGACGTCTCGATAGGCGAGCGGCTTGATCCCGAAGCGGTCGCGCGCGAGCACGAGCCGCCGCTCGCGCGCATCCCAGACCGCGACCGCGAACATGCCGCGGAGGCGCTCCCAGAGCTTCGGGCCCCACTCCTCGTAGCCGTGCACGAGGACCTCGGTGTCACAACGCGTGCGGAAGCGATGTCCCGCGCGCTCGAGCTCGTGCATCAGCTCGCGGTAGTTGTAGATCTCGCCGTTCTGCACGACGACAACGGTGCCGTCCTCGTTCGCGATCGGCTGGTCGCCGCCGGTCAAGTCGATGATCGCGAGCCGGCGCGCTGCGATGCCGATGGGCCCGTCCAGGTGCGATCCCTCGGAGTCGGGGCCCCGGTGGTAGAGCGTGGTGGACATCCGGCGCAGCCGTTCTGGGTCGACGGCTCCGCGACTGGACGCAATCCCGCAGATCCCGCACATCGGCGGTCAGTTTAGAGGCTTGATGTGGATTGGAGGCACGCACGGATGGTGGTTCATACGCGGCGCATCTCGTTCGGGTCGGGCTTGAACGTAGACACCGCTATGCCGTACGCCCAACCCGAACGACCTGCTTGGTCTGAACCATCCCCGCACGCACCCGAATCCACATCAAACCTCTAGGCGTGGCGGCTGAGCGACTGACGGAGCACGCGCGCGCCGGTGATCACGAGCGTGCGCAAATAGAGACGCACCGACCGGTCGGCGATCCACTCGAGGTCGTGCGCGAGCTTCTCGGCCATCGAGGTCTCGTAGCCTCGGCGCACCTGCGCGAAGCCCGTCAGGCCGGGACGCACGACGAGTCGCTGCCAGTACGCGGGCAGATCGTGCGCGAGTTCGGTGAAGAAGCGCGGTCGGATCGGCCGCGGGCCTACGAACGACATGTCGCCGCGGAGCACGTTCCAGAGTTGCGGGATCTCGTCGAGCTGTGACTTCTTCAGCCAGCGGCCAATCCGCGTCAGCTCTGCATCGGTACGGCGGACGAGCTCCTCGCCGAGGTACTGCCCGATGCGGTCCTCGGCGCCGCGCTTGAGTGTCCGGAACTTCAGCATCTCGAAGAAGTGACCGGCGCGGCCGACGCGCTGTCCGCGGTAGAGCACCGGTCGACCGCTCGTCATGAGCATCAGCCCGGCGATCGCGAGCGCGACGGGCGCGAGCAGGATCAGGAAGAAGGTTGCGAACACGATGTCGAGCGTGCGCAGCTCGAGATCCTTGCGCCGGTTCGGCGTGTCGTTGGCGAGCCGCGTGTAGCCCGTGACGAGCGTGTCTTCGAGCCGAGGGGGCACTGCTGACACGCGAGCGATGGTAGACCGTAGGCGATGACGGTCTCCGGAATTGACCACGTGCAAGTCGCCGCTCCGGCCGGCTGTGAGCCCGAGGCCCGCGCGTTCTACGGCGGGCTGCTCGGCCTGGAGGAGCTCCCGAAGCCCGAGGCTCTGGCGGTCCGCGGCGGCTGCTGGTTCCAGGCGGGAGCCCAGGAGCTGCACATCGGCGTCGAGGAACCGTTCACCCCGGCGCGGAAGGCGCATCCGAGCTTCGTCGTCTCGGACCTGGACGATCTGGCCGCCTGTCTCGCCGAGCAGGGCTTCGCTGTCTCCTACAACGACGAGATCCCCGGCACGAAGCGTTTCGAGACGGGCGACCCCTTCGGCAACCGCCTGGAGTTCCGCCAGGCCTGAGGCGGGTGTCCCTGAGGCCGGTGTCTGACACCAGGTTGGTACACAGAAGGCCGCGGCGGCCCCGTAACGGCGGCTGCCACCCAATGAACTGCCGGTGACGATCCGCCAAAGGGGCCCACGAGCAGGAGAAAACGGTGCGGCCGTCACAAACGCGTGACGGGCGCGGCACCCCGTTGTGACGATGGCTGTCACCGGTCTTCGCGGACTTCCGTCACAGACCGGGCGCTCACTGGTTGCACTTCCGTGCGCGTGTCTGACTCCGGACTGGGCACGTTGCGGATCCGGCGGGCGTATAAGCTGTCCTCGCAATTATATACTTGACAAACCCAAGCTGAGGGTCTAGATTTGAGGCATGGAAGACCTTGGCCTTGGCGTTTACGACGAGCGGTTCCATGATCCGTTCGCCGCTGCCGACTACCTAGAGTCGATCCGGTGGCCTGACGGCCCGGTCTGCCCTCACTGCGGAGTGGTGGACGAGAAGCACTACCGCTTGAAGCACGCCACCCGGAAGCTTTGGAAGTGCCGCGCTTGCCGCAAGCAGTTCACCGTCACCGTGGGGACGATCTTTGAGGGCTCGCATATCCCGCTGAACAAGTGGCTGCTCGCGTTCTATCTGCTCTGCTCATCGAAGAAGGGCATGAGCGCTCATCAGCTTCACCGGATGCTTGGGATCACTTACAAGAGCGCGTGGTTCATGGCGCATCGCATCCGGTACGCGATGGAGCAACCGGCGTTCGCACGGCTCCTGAGCGGCACCGTCGAGGCCGACGAGACGTACATCGGCGGCAAGAAGCGCAGGCCGAACCGGAAGCAGTACGCGCCGCTTGATCCCAAGCTGCCCGACACGCGCCGTCAGACGGGACGCGGTGGCGGCAACACCCCGGTAATCACCTTGGTTGAGCGTGGGGGCGAAGCTCGCTCGTTCCGCATCGCCAACGTGACCGGGGACACCATCGGCGGCGCGATCCGCAGAAACGTCAGCCGCGACTCGCACCTTCGCACGGACTCGTTCATGAGCTACGTCAAGGTAGGCAAGGAGTACGCGAGCCACGAGGCCGTCAACCATGACGTTGAGTACGTTCGCGGGGATGCGCACACAAACACCGCAGAGAACTTCTTCTCGATCCTCAAGCGCGGGATCAACGGCATCTACCACCACGTCAGCGAGGCCCACCTCGACCGCTACCTCGCAGAGTTCGACTTCCGTTACAACGCCCGCAAGATGACTGACGCGGAACGGACGAGGCTCGCGCTTTCCAAGGTCGGCGGCAAGCGCCTACGGTACGCGGATTAGCTACGTGAGCGTGATCAGTGGCGGCAGCGGAAAGCCGCGGAAGAAGCGCGAAGGAAAGCTAAAAATAGAGGCTCCGTTTGACGACGCCATCAGGGCGGCGCTTGAGACACCCGCCGAGGAAGTCAGAACGTCGGACGTCCCTGAACCCGCCGAAGAAGGGCTTCCTCGAGGTCGTCGTCGGCCCAAGCCTCAATCCCCTCGATAACTCCTGGAGCC
>JBKJQL010000005.1:0-6939 GCA_046594035.1 Gaiellaceae bacterium | reverse complement strand
GTCGCGATCGCGGCCGTCTCGTTGGCCGACAAACGGGCCGCGAGCAGGTTCGGGATGGCGATGGCGGCGATGATGGCGATGATCGCGATGACGATCATCAACTCGATCAACGTAAATCCCTTTTGGCGAAGGGTCTTCTGGGTACGGGACATGCGATTCGACTCCTGGTGGTGGGTTTCTGCGAGCGGCTCGAGGCGTGAACGCGTCCGCCACGACCGACGACGGTCAGGACGACACCGACGTCGACGTCCCTGAGCCGGGGAGCGTCGCCGTCCAGGTCGGAGGACGACCTCCGGACCCGATTCCGTCCTCGGTGCGGGGGTGAGCCGCCTCCTTGGACGCAGTCCTATCGGAGCGACGATTCCCTGAACTGAACGCCCAGTTGCTCTAGGCGCCTCGACCCCGGATCCACCATTGTTAAGCGTCACATGGTATCGGCCGAGCGGGGGGCCAGACTTGAGCCCGCCGTCTTGCTCGCCGCCCCCCCCCCCATCGTCCGAACGAGCCGCGGACTACTTCGAGCCCGGCGTCTCGAGCGCCTTCGCGACGCGAACGCGCACGGCCTCGACCTCGGCGAGCGCCTTCGCGTCGTCGCCATAGCCGTCGGTCGCCCCGGCGGGAGCGAGCAACTCCCTCGCGCGCGCGGCCTTGCCCGCCGACACCAACATGTTGGCCCACGGCACGATCAACGGGCCGGACGCAAGACCCGTCGGCCAATCGTGGTGCAGGGCCTCGTAGGCACGGTCGGAGTCGTCGTATTGTTTGGCGGCGTCGTACGCCGTCGCGAGCAGCAGCAGCGCCCGACGACGAACGTCGTCCGAGGGCGCCTTGGCCAGCACGTCCTGCTCGATCGTGCGGATGGCGCGGGCGGGGTCGGAGTGCGCGACGCCGAACTGCGCCAACGCGTCGACGACGGTCAACAGCGCGTCTTGGCGCCCGAGCTCTCGCTCGCGCATCCACCACGCGCCGAGCCCCCCGAGCACCGCGATCAACGTCCCGTAAAGGACGAAGCCCGCGAGCACCGGTCGGCGCAGCCGCCAAGGACGCGCATCTGCAGGCGTCGGAGCGGCCGACGCCGCCAAATCGAGTCCCGTCGCCGAATCCGCGACGGGTTTCGTGTCCAGAGTCGGCTGGGGGTCGTTCATGTCGGGCTGGCCCATCCGAGCAGCGTGCCGCGAGAACTATCGCGCGGCGAGGTTCTTCTGGAGCTCGAAGATCGGGAGGAACACGGCGAGCACGATCGTGCCGACCATGATGCCCATGACCGCGATCATGATGGGCTCGATCAGGCTCGTCAGCTGCTTGACGGTCGCCGAGACCTGATCGTCGTAGAACTCGCTGATCTTCTCGAGCAGCGTCTCGAGCGAGCCGGTCTTTTCGCCGATGCCGATCATGCGGGTGACCATCGGCGGGAAGACCGGGCTCTGGGAGAGCGGGACCATCAGGCTCTCGCCCTGACGCACGCTCTCGCGGGCGCGATCGACGGCCTCGGCGATCAGACGGTTGCCCGCGGTGGCGGCGACGATCTCGAGCGTTCCCAAGATCGGCACGCCCGACTTGATCATCGTCGCGCAGGTCTTGCTGAAGCGCGAGAGACCCACCTTGCGGAACAGGGAGCCGAAGACCGGCAGATGCAGCATCAGCCAGTCGAATTGCCAGCCGCCCTTTTCGGTGCGCTTGTAGGTCACGAGCGCGCCCGCGGCCAGCATCATGCCGACGAGGATCATCATCCAGTTGTCCTCGCAGAACCGAGAGGTGCCGAGGATCACCCGGGTCAGGCCGGGGAGGTCGATCTCGAGGGAGTCGAAGACCTCCTTGAACTTCGGCACGATGCCGATCATCAGGTACGCCGTGATGCCGAAGATCATCACCAGCGAGACGATCGGGTACGTCATCGCCGATTTGATCTCGCGCTTGAGTTTCTGCGACGCCTCGAGGTAGTCGGCGAGTCGCACGAGAATCTCGTCGATCTGGCCCGACGCCTCGCCCGCGCGCACCATGCTCACGTAGACCTCGGTGAAGGCCTTCGGGTGGCGCTCCATCGAGCTCGAGAGGTCCTTGCCGCCGCGCACGTCGCCGATCACCTGGTCGAGCAGCAGCGAGAACTGCTTCGACTCGGCCTGTTCGCGCAGAATCTCGAGGCTCTCGAGCATCGGGATGCCGGCCGAGATCATCGTCGCCAGTTGGCGCGTGAAGATGACGATCTCTTCCTTCTTGCGCACGCCGGGCTTGACCGCGCCAAATCGACGCGCGGCCTTCTGGACGTTGGTCTGGGCCGGGGGGGCGCCGTTCGCGGCCGACGCGGCCGACGCGGTCGACGCGGCCGACAGCTCGCGTGGCGCGCCGGACGTCGGCTCCGTCGGGCCGACGCCGTTGCCCGCCTTCGATTGAATGTCGATCGGAGTGAGGCTGCGCTTGCGGAGCTCGGCGATGCACTCCGTCTGGCTGGCCGCGTCGAGACGGCCGGTGACGGTCCGACCGTCCGCTCCGATGGCGCTGTACTTGTAATTCGGCATGGCGGGGTCCCTCGTTGATCCTCGGTCGTCTGTAGATTCGGCCGGCTAGGCGCTGCGCTCGGCTTCGGCGGTCGTTTCGACCCCGGCGGCCGACTCGGCCGCGGTCTTGCCGCGCCGTTCCTCGAGCGTCACGCGCAGCGCCTCCTCGATCGTCGAGCGGCCTCGCATGGCGTTTAACAGCGCGCAGCGGCGCAGCGTGATCATCCCGGCCTCCACGGCCGCGTGCTTGATGGCCATCGCGCCGCGTCCCTCGATCACGAGGCGCTTGATGTCGTCGCGCATCGGCAGCGTCTCGAGGATCGCGAAGCGTCCGGTGTAGCCCTGGTTGCAGCGGGGGCAGCCGACGGCGGTGAAGAACTGCGCGTCGGACGACGCCTCCTCCTCCGTGTAGCCGATCGCGATCAGCCGCTCGGGGGGCGCGTCGACCGGACGCCGGCAGTGCTCGCACAGCCGGCGCATGAGCCGCTGCGCCGACACGAGCAGCGTCGACGAGGAGACCATGAAGGGATCGACGCCGAGGTCGATCATGCGCGTCACCGTGCTGGCCGCGTCATTGGTATGGAGCGTCGAGAGGACGAGGTGGCCCGTGAGCGCGGCCTTGACCGCGATCTCGATCGTCTCGGTGTCGCGGATCTCGCCGACCATCACGATGTCGGGGTCTTGGCGCAGGATCGAGCGCAGCGCCCCCGCGAACGTCATCCCGCGCTTTGGATTCACCTGGACCTGATTCACGCCTTCGAGCTGGTACTCGACGGGGTCCTCCACGGTCACGAAGTTCATCTCGGGGGTCAGCATCTCGCGCACGGCCGAGTAGAGCGTGGTCGTCTTGCCCGAGCCGGTCGGCCCCGTGACGAGGATCATTCCGTAGGGCGCGTCGATCGCGGCCTTGAAGTCGGCGAGCGCGATCGGCTCGAAGCCGAGCGTGTCGAGGTTTCGGCCGAGGTTGGAGGAGTCGAGGATGCGCAGCACGATCTTCTCGCCGTGCACCGTCGGCAGCACGGAGACGCGGAAGTCGATCTGGCGCCCCTCGACCTTCACCTGGAACTTTCCGTCCTGCGGACGGCGCTTCTCGGCGATGTCGAGGCTCGCCATGATCTTCAATCGGCTCGCGATCGCGCCCTGAAGCTTGCGCGGCGGCGACATCGCTTCATGCATCGTGCCGTCGACGCGATAGCGGATGATCGTCTTCTTCTCGAACGGCTCGACGTGGATGTCGGACGCCTTCGCCTTGATCCCTTGGTAGATGAAAAAATTGACCAGCTTGACGATCGGCGCGTCGTTCTCGCCCGCGACCGCGCCGAGGTCGGTGACCTCCTCCTCGAGCGACTCCTTGACGGTCAGTTCGCCGCCCTCGCTCTCGTCGAGCAAGTCCTGGAGCTCGGACTCGCCGCGACGGTAAAGCTTTTCGAGCGCGGTCGCGATTTGAGGCTCGAGCGCGAGCACGAGCCTGAGATCGCAGCCGGTCTTCAGCCTCAGGTCGTCGTGGCGGACGACGTCGAACGGGTTGGCGACCGCGACGGTGAGGATGCCGCCCGTCTTGGCGATCGGCACGCACGAGGCCTTGCGAGCCAACTCCTCGGGCATCCACTCGGCGACGTCGCTCGCAAACTCGAAGCGGTCGACGTCGAACGGCGGGACGGAAAGGCGCTCCGCGATGAGGCCCAACAGCTCCGTGGCCTCCATCGCCTTGCGGTCGAGGAGGAGCGCCGTGACGCTCTCGCCTTTGGCGGCGACGGCGGACGCGTCCTTCAGGAGCGTGGCGTCGAAGGCCCCGTTCTCTTCGAGGATGCGGACGACTCGGCGATTGAAGGAGATCATCGGGGTCGGCCTAGGTGCGCGCGAACGTGCGCTTCAAGTCTTCGATGTCGCCGCTGTGCGCGAGCGCGTCGTCGTACGTGATGAGGTTCTTGCGGGTGAGTTCGTGGAGCGACTGGTTCATCGTCCGCATCCCGAGCTTTCCGCCCGTCTGGATGATGCTGTAAATTTGGTGCGCCTTGTCGTCGCGGATCAGCGACCGAATGGCCGAGTTGGCGATCATCGTCTCGAGCGCGAGCACGCGCCCGCGGCCCGTGGCGCTCGGGATCAGCTGCTGACACAGCACGGCCTGGAGCGAGAACGAGAGCTGCGTGCGCACCTGCTGCTGCTGGTGCGCCGGAAAAACGTCGACCACGCGGTTGATCGTCTGAACGCAGTCGCTCGTGTGGAGCGTCGCGAACGTCAGGTGGCCCGTCTCGGCGATCGTCAACGCGGCCTCGATGGTCTCGATGTCGCGCATCTCGCCCACCAACACGACGTCGGGGTCTTGGCGCAGCGCGCTCCGAAGCGACCGCTTGAACGACTGGCTGTCGCTGCCGATCTCTCGCTGGTTGACGAGGCACGACTTGTTGCGGTGGAGAAACTCGATCGGATCCTCGACGGTCACGATGTGGAGCGCGCGCAGGCTGTTGATGTGGTCGACCATCGCCGCGAGCGACGTCGACTTGCCCGAGCCCGTCGCGCCCGTGACCAGCACGAGGCCGCGCGGCACGTTGCAGATCTCCTCGCACATCTTGCCCGGCAGCCCCAGCTCGTCGAACCCGCGAATCTGGTACGGGATCATGCGCAGCACCGACGCGACGGTCCCGCGCTGGAGGAAGACGTTGGTGCGGAAGCGGCCGAGCCCCTCGACGCCGAACGAGAGGTCGATTTCCAGCTCCTTCTCGAAGCGCGCGACTTGCTCGCCCGAGAGGAAGGAGTAGACGAGCCGCTTGACGCTGTCAGGCTTCAACACGTCGTGCTCGGTCGCGACGAGCAGGCCGTCGACCCGGATTCGCGGGGGGCTGCCCGCCGAGAGATGGAGGTCGGAGCCCTTGCGCTCGACCAAGATCTGAAGCAGTTCCTCGATCGTGGCCGTGGGCATGTCTGCATCCCGAGCCCTCCCCGTCACCACGACGAGAAGGGCCGTTCCCTATCGGCCGCGCGGTGCGCGCCACTTGACCGGGAGGTGCAAGGGATCACCGTCGCACGACCAAGGGAATGGACATGTCGTCCGAATTCCGCGTCGCCCCGGGGCGGTTCGCTGCAATGAGACGGGCCCCGAGGACGAAACCTCGGGGCCCGTTCAGGCTTTGTTCGCGAGAGGCGTCGCCCGAAACGCGTCAGTCGACGCGTCCCGCGAACGCGACCTGCTCTACGACGAGAACGCGAACTCGATCTCGACGCGGCGGTTCTTGGCCCGGTCGCCCGACGTGCGCTCCGGCATCACGAGCGGGTCGGCCGAACCCTTGCCCGCGACCGACAGTCGGTCGCGAGAGGCGCCGTCGCCGGCCATCGCGTTGGCGACGGCTTCGGCGCGGGCCTTCGAGAGCTGCTCGTTGTCCGACCACTTCTTGGCCGAGCGCGTGATGGGCTGGGAGTCGGTATGGCCGACCACCGCCACCTTGGCCTCGGGGTGCCGCGACATCGCCATCGCGACGGCCTTCAAGGCCGCGCGAAGGTCCGGGTTGGTCCGAAGCTTGTCGGATCCCGACTCGAACGAGTCGGTGAAAATCACCGAGACGCTCGAGCCCTCGAGCAACACCTGCGCCCCAGGCACGCCCTTCAACTCGTCGGCGAGCTTTTGTGCGGCGGTCTCGGCGTCGACCTTGCTGCGCACGGCCACCGCGTCGGAGGCTTCACGTGCGTGAAGCGCGGCCTCGGCGGCGTCGGCCTGCCGCTTCTTGGCCTCGAGCGCGATTTGCATCGTCTGGATCCTGGCCTGTTGATCCGGGTCGGGCGGCGGCGGCATCGCGACCACCGCAGCGGGCGCCGGACGCGGCGCCTGGGCGATATAGCGAGGCGCGGGCGCGGGGGCGCACACGGGCTCGCAGGACTCGGCGAACTGCGTCGGAGGCGAGCAGGGCGAGTTGGAGCGGCATCCCGTCGCCGCGAGGGCGACGGGCGCGGCCGCGAGAAACGCAAAGCGGCGAAGCGGCGTGAGGGTCATGGTCGTCGATTCCGGTGGGCTGGATGCGCTTTGGACTACATCGACGACGGAGTGATGTAGATCTCGACGCGGCGGTTCTGCGCTTTCGCGCGATCCGTCGCGCCTTTGGCGACCGGCTGACGAGCGCCCATTCCGATCGCCGACACGCGGCCGTCGGTGACGCCGGACTGACGCAGGAGCTTCTTGACCTCGTCGGCGCGAGCCAGCGAGAGCGACTCGTTGCTCTCCCACTTCGACTTGCGGATCGGGTCGGCGTCGGTGTGACCCTCGATCGCGACGCTGCTGCCCGGGTAGGCCTGGACGATCAGCTTGCCAAGTCCGACGATCGCCTTGACCGCCGAGGGATTGGACGCCAGCGTCGCGCTGCCCGCACGGAACGAGTTCTGGAGGACGACCGCGACGCGCGCGCGTCCGTCCTGCGCCGTGCGGATGTCGACCTCGACGCCCGTCACGTTGTAT
>JBKJQL010000297.1:0-11443 GCA_046594035.1 Gaiellaceae bacterium | reverse complement strand
GGGAAGCGGGAGATCAGATCGGCGAGCGCCGCTTCGTCAAGCTCCTCGGTGTCCAGGAACGGGAAGAGAATCGTGACGTGGGCGGGAACGCCGCGCGCGGCCGACCTGTCGTGCGCCAGGCGGAGGTCGCGAACCTGCGGCTCTGCTTCGGGGACGGGGACGATCAGTGCTGTGCGTGGCATGCTCGGCAGCGTGAAGCGTGCCCTCCTGATTGTCAACCCGTATTCGACCCACGTGACCGGGAGACGGGTCACCGAGGTGGTTCGGGTGCTCGCTGAACGCATCGAGTTGCGCACGGAATTTACGCAGCGACCGGGGCACGCAACCGAACTGGCCGCCGAAGCCTCCAGTGACGAGCTGGATGCGATTGTCGTCTTCTCCGGCGACGGCACCTACAACGAGGCGCTGAACGGCGCGGACGGCACGATGCCGTTCGGCTTCCTGCCGGGCGGCGGGACGAGTGTCTTTCCCCGCGCGCTTGGGTTGCCGCGCGACCCGGTCAATGCTGCGCGCGCAGTTGCGGCCGCCGTCGACGAGGGCCGGACGCGGCGCATCTCGCTCGGCGCGGTCAACGGACGGCGCTTCAGCTTCTCGGCCGGGATCGGGTTCGACGCCGAGGCGGTGCGCAGGCTCGATGGGCTGGGCCGCGACCCGGGCGGTGCACGTCCCGGCGACGCCGCCTTCATCCGCATGGTGATGAAGATGCTCCTCGAGCGGCGCGGGCGCTGGGAGCCCAAGCTCGAGATCGAAGGGATCGGACGCGCCGCCTTCGTGCTCGTCGCGAACGGCGACCCGTACTCCTATGCGGGCTCCGTGGCCCTGCGCGTCACGCCCGAGGCGACCTTCGAAGGAGGTCTCGACTTCGCCGCGCCGCAGCACGTGCGCGCGCGTGATGTGCCGCAACTCGTGTCGGCGATCGTGCGCGGAAACGATGGAAACCCAAGCATCTTGCGCGGCCACGACCTCGACCGCGTCGTCGTCCATTGCGACGCGCCGTTGCCCTTGCAGTCCGACGGCGAAGATCTCGGCGACGTCGAGGAAGCCGTGTTCGAAGCGCGGCGTGACGCGGTCGCGGTTCTGGTGTAGCGGGCCTGCGCGTTGGGACTGCGCTAGCCTTCCGCCCCGCATGGCCTCGACCGAAGCTCTCGTGCTCCACGGCCTCGCAGAGAGCGACCTGCTGGAGCTGTATCGCCGCATGGTCCTTCTGCGCACCTACGACGAACGTTCCGTCGTCTATCACCGGCAGGGGCGCATCGGCACGTACGCGATCTTCTGGAACCACGAGGCGATCCAGGCCGGCGCGACCTTCGCGCTCTCGGGCGACGACTGGATCTTCCCCTCGTATCGCGAGTCCGCGATCGGCCTCGTGCGTGGGATGCCGGTGGAGACGATCCTGCAGTGGTGGCGCGGGCATCCGTCGGGCTGGTGGAACCCGGCGGACTGGAACGTGGCGTCGATCGCCGTGCCGATCGCGACGCACGTCCCGCATGCCGCAGGGCTCGCGTGGGGCAAGAAGCTGCGCGGCGAGCCGACGGTCGCGATGGCGTTCTTCGGTGACGGTGCGACGAGCGAAGGCGCGTTCCACGAGGGAGTGAACCTTGCTGCAGTGATGAACGCGCCCGCGGTGTTCGTCTGCAACAACAACCAGTGGGCGATCTCCACGCCGATCGAAGCGCAGACGCGGGCCGAGTCGCTCGCCGACAAGGCCGTCGGCTACGGCATCCCCGGCGTGCGCGTCGATGGCCTGGATGTGCTTGCCGTCTACGAAGCCGCGCGCGAAGCGGTCGAACGCGCGCGCTCCGGTGGAGGTCCAACACTGATCGAGGCAGTGCACTACCGCGCCGCTCCGCATGCGACTGCCGACGATCCCCGCGCCTACATCGACCTTGCGCGCGTCGAGGAAGCGCGCGCCCATGAATGCCTCGGCCGGTACGAGGAACTCCTCAAGCGTGCGGGCGTGCTCACCGACGAGCGGGTAGAAGCCGTCCGCAAGGAGGCAGAAGACCTGATGCGTGCCGGGATCACCGCTGCGGAGGCCGAGGCGCCCGGCGATCCCGAGCTGTTGTTCCGAAACGCCTACGTCGATCCTCCGGGGAACATGCGTAATGGCTGAGCTGACACTTGTCGAAGCGGTCAACGACGCGCTGCACACCGAGCTCGAGCGCGACGACGACGTGATGGTGCTCGGCGAGGACGTCGGACGTGCAGGCGGCGTGTTCCGCGCGACTGCAGGATTGCTCGACCGCTTCGGAGCCGATCGCTGCGTCGACACTCCGCTCGCGGAAGCCGGGCTGCTCGGCGGCGCGGTCGGGCTTTGCATGGCGGGCTGGCGCCCCGTCGTGGAAATGCAGTACGACGCGTTCTCCTATCCGTGCCTCGACCAGCTGATCACGCACGTCGGGCGCTACCGCTGGCGCACCGGCGGCCAGATGGAGTTCCCGTTGACGATCCGCATGCCCTACGGCGGCGGCGTGCGCGCGCCGGAGCTGCACGACGACTCGCCGGAGACGTACTACGTGCACACGCCGGGCATCAAGGTCGCGATCCCGTCGACGCCGGCGGACGCCAAAGGACTGCTCGCGGCGGCGATTCGCGACCCGGACCCCGTGGTGATCTTCGAGCCGAAGCTTGTCTACCGCACGGCGCGCGGCGAGGTGCCGGAGGGCGACTACATCGTCCCACTCGGCAAAGCGCGGGTCGCGCGCGAGGGAACGGACGTGACGCTGATCGCCTACGGCGCGATGGTGAACGTGTGCGAGCTCACGGCCGACGCTCTCGATGTGTCGTGCGAAGTGATCGACATTCGCTCGTTGCGGCCGCTCGACGAGGAAACGATTCTCGCCTCGGTTGCGAAGACCGGACGCGTGGTGATCGTGCACGAGGCGCCGCGCACCCTCGGCTTCGGCGCCGAGCTTGCGGCACTGATCGCCGAGAAGGCGATCTTCGACCTGCAAGGTCCCGTGCTCCGCGTCACGGGTTACGACGTGCCGTACCCGTACTGGTCGATCGAGGACGCGTACATGCCCTCGGTCGAGCGGGTGTCCGCCGCGGTCCGCAAGCTGTTCTAGTGATCCATCAGCTCCCGATGGAGCGGCGTACCCTCCACGGGCATTTCTCGCGCGACCTCGAGCCGGTCCTGACGATCGACTCGGGCGACTCGGTGCGCTTCGCGACTCCGAACGCCGCCTGGGACCTCGAGGACGGCACGTCGTTCGAGCCGCGTAGCTCACCCGAGGACGACGGCCACGCGCTGGCCGGCCCGATCGAGATCCGCGGCGCCCGCCAGGGGCAGATGCTGGCGGTGCGCATCGACGAGGTCGTTCCGGGGCCGCGCGGCGTCACGAGGTCGAACTGGCCGCACAGGATCGACTGGGAGCTCGGCGCCGAGACGGGACGCGCGTCGACCGGGCACGTCGTTCGCCTGCACCCGTTCCTCGGTGTGCTCGGCATGCCCCCGGTCGAGCCCGGCGTGCACTCGACGATCCCGCCGCGTCCCCACGGCGGGAACATCGACTGCAAGGAGCTCGTCGCAGGAACGACGCTTTTCCTGCCGATCCCCGTGGACGGCGCGCTGTTCTCGGGTGGCGACGGGCACGCCGCGCAGGGCGACGGCGAGGTGAGCGGCACCGCGATCGAATGCCCGACCTCGGCCCAGCTGACGCTGGAGGTTCGAGACGAACCGTCCGTGGAGTGGCCCTATGCGCGCATCGACGGCGCGTGGCTGACGTTCGGTTTTCACGAGCAGCTCGGGCGCGCCGCGAAGATTGCGGTTGACGGGATGATCCAGCTGATGGAACGCAAGCACGGGCTCTCCTCCGACGATGCGCTCGCGCTGGCGAGCGTCGTCGTCGACCTGCGGGTGACGCAGGTCGTGAACGACACGCTCGGCGTGCACGCCGTCCTGCGCGACGATGCCTGGCACTAGAGCCTCTGGCGCTCGGCTTCGACTCTGGCTCGAGCGCGACGGCCGTGGCGCCGGCTACCACCTCCGCGACGCCGCGACGGGTGAGCGCGTGCCCTGGGAGGACGAGCGCCTCCGCGTGGTGCCGGTCGCGGGCGTCTCCTTCAGGCCGGAGGCCGTTGCCGATGTGTCATTCGATCCGGGGGCGCGCCTCGCGCTCCTTCCCGAGCCGGAGAACGAGCACGACCCGAACGCGGTCGGCGTCTGGAACCGGGCACGGACGCTCCAGGCCGGTTACGTGCCGCGCGAGGTGGCGACCAGGCTCGACGGCAGCGAGTTGGCCGTATCGCTCTGGCGCGCCGGGGAAGGGCTACGGATCCTGCTCGTTCCCGCCGGCTCCTGGGTCGGCAAGCCCCGCAGGTAGCCTGCGCGACCGTGGCGTACGAGTTCAAGCTGCCCGATCTCGGCGAGGGCCTGACCGAGGGAGAGGTCGCCAAGTGGCTCGTGGCCGAGGGCGACGAGATCGAAGAGGACGCGCCTCTCGTCGAGATCCAGACCGACAAGACGACGGTCGAGATTCCCTCGCCGGCCGCCGGCAAGGTCGCGCGCATCCTCGTCGCCGAAGGCGATGTCGTCCCGGTCGGCACGGTGCTCGTCGTGATCGGCGATGGCCCTGTTGCCCCACTCCAAGCGCCGGCCACCCCCGTTTCGGACAGGTCCCACGGACAGGCCCCGGGACCTGTCCAAAGAGTCCAGGCGACCCCGCTCGTGCGGAAGATCGCGGAGGAGCTCGGCGTCGATCTTGCCTCCGTCACGCCGAGCGGCCCGGGCGGACGCGTCACCGAAGCCGATGTCCGCGGCGCCGCACCCCTTGACTCGACACAAAGTGCTGAAGGGCGGCGCGAGAAGGTGCGCGGCGTGCGGCGCCAGATCGTCGACCACCTGACACGGGCGCACCACGAGGTGCCCGCAGTCACCTACGTCGAGGAGTGCGACTTCTCGAACGTTGAGCTCAAGCTGCTGCTCGCGACCGTGCTCAAGGCGACGGCGCAGTCCCTGCAGGAATTCCCGGAGCTGAACGCTCGGCTCGAGGGCGACGAGATCGTCTACCTCGACCGCTACGACCTCGGCATCGCCGTGCAGACGGAGCAGGGCCTCGTCGTGCCGGTCGTCCGCGATTGCGACACGCGCGACATCGAAGCCCTCCGCGCGGACGTCGACTCACTCGCCGAGCAGGCGCGCGTGGGGAAGCTGTCCGCCGACGATCTTCGGGGCTCGACCTTCACGATCACGAGCGCGGGCAAGCTCGCCGGGCTTTTCGTGACGCCGCTCGTCAACTACCCCGAGGTCGGCATCCTCGGTGTGCACCGGATCGGACCGCGCGCCGTCGTGGAGGCGGGCGAAGTCGTCATCCGTCCGATGGGGAACATCAGCGTCACCTTCGATCACCGCGTCGTCGACGGCGCGCGCGCCGCCGCGTTCACGCTCGCGGTGATCGCCCGCCTGCAGTCCTAAGCAGTCGCAGGTACGGCGAGGTGCTCTGCGAGCATCGCCTCGATCGTCGGCGCGCTCGCGCGGCCCTCGATCCGCGCAACCGCCTTCTTCGCGATCACCAGCACGAGTGTCGGCGCGTGGAGCACTCGGAGCTTCTCGACCAGGTCTGCGCGCTCGTCCACGTCGATCTGGACGACGCGCAGACGGTGGCGCTCGCTGCGCGCGATGTGTGCGATCAGGCTCTCCATCCGACGTGATGGGCCGGAGCTGGCGGACGAGAAGAACATGAGCAAGGGCTGGGCGTTGTCGGACACGAAGGCTCCTGTCGAGAGTTTGTCCACTATGCCCCGCAAACCGCCATACCCAAACGCCTCGCTACACTCGGCGCCCTGATGGGCGACTGGTACACGGTCGGGATCCTTGTCGGGTTGGGCGCCGCGATCGGCGTCGCTGCGACCGGCGTGCTGCGCCGCTCGGTTGCGGGACTCGTGGTCGCAGCGGCCTGCTCCGTGGCGCTCGGCCTCGCATTCGGCCAGTGGCAAGAGGCCGTCGGCGGCGCCGCGGGCGCGGTCTGTGGAGCGCTCGGCGTTGCGCCACTTGTCGCCGGAACGCTGCGTCGCGGCGGAACGCGCGGTGGCACGGCGACGCTGCTCGCTCTCGCCTCTCTCGCCGGTGCCGCGCTCGCGTTCGTGCCGTTGCTCGGCTACCTGGAGGCGCTCGCCGTGCCCGTGCTCGGCGCGCGGCTGCGCCGCCGTGCGCCCGACAAGCACGCGGGCCTGCGCTCCCTTGCCAAGGACTAGCGGCGCTAAGCCGGTCGTCCTGGTTGTGATCGACGGCCTCACGCCGTCGATGTTCGAGGCAGCCGACACACCGGCAATCCGCTTCCTTGCGGAGCACGGCGAGTACCGGCGCGCATCGTCCGTGTTCCCGTCGCTGACGCCTGTCTGCCTTGCGTCGATCGCGACGGGCGCGTACCCGGACGTGCACCAGATCCCTCACCTCGTCTGGTGGCATCGCGGCGAGCACCGGCTCGTCGAGTACGGCTCGTCGTTCGGCGCCGTGCGCGCAGCGGGGATCGCGCGTTCGTTGCGCGACACCGTGATCGACCTGAACGCGAAGCATCTCTCGCCGGACGCCGAGACGATCTATGAGGCGCTGGAGTCCGCAGGGCTGACGACGGGCGCGATCAACATCACGTGTTACCGGGGCAGCCACCGCCACCTGCCGACGATCCCCGGCGTGCCCGCGGTCAACGGACCAAAGCGGTTCTTCTTCTACTCGCTATACGAGAGCGACCGCACCGGTGCGCCGATGGCGGTGCGCAATCGCGCGCTCGGTTCGATCGACGCCTACGCCGCGTCGGTCGGTCGCTGGCTCGTCACCCGCGACGGGTTCGATGCGCTCGTCTACTACCTACCGGACTACGACTACGCATCGCACGCGGCCGGCCCCGACCTCGCGCACGAAGCGCTCGCGCGAAGCGACGCGGCGATCTCGGAGTTGATGGACGCGGCGGGAGGGCCGGACGAGTTCCTCGAGCGCTACGCGGTCGTGATCTGCAGCGACCACGGTCAGTCGAGAGTCGAACAGGTCGCTCGCCTCGATGCGGGCGACGATCTCGTCACCGCGTCGAACCGCGCCGCGATGGTCTACACCGAGAACCCGCGCGCCGTCGCCGAGCGGCTCGATGCTCAACCCGCCGCGGGGATCGTGCTCTTCCAAGAAGACGGGGCGATGATCGTGCGTCGTGACGGTGACGAAGACGTCTCGATGCTCGACGAAGTCCCCGACGGTCACGCACGCGCCGCAGCTGCGTTGCGCAATCCGAACGCAGGCGAAGTGCTCGTGTCGGCCGCGCCGGGGTGGGAGTTCAGCGACCTTGCGGGACGCCACCATCTGGGGGGCGGTAGCCATGGCTCGCTCGAGCTCGCGGACTCCGAGGTGCCGATGCTGACCGTCGGCCTCGATGCACCGCCCGCCTCGATCACGCAGGTCAAGGGCGTGATCGCCGGCCACTTCGGCGTGTCGGTCCGTCGTGCCGCCTGACTGGATCGAGCAGCAGTTGCGTCGTCGTGGCATCCACGACAGTCGCGTGCTAGCTGCGATGGAGCGGGTTCCGCGCGAAGCGTTCGTCCCTACCGGCGTTCGCAAGCGCGCGTATGCCGACGCCGCCCTCGCGCTCCCGCACGGCCAAACGATCTCGCAGCCGTACATCGTCGCCCTGATCTGCCAGGCGCTCGAGCTTCAGGGCAACGAGCGCGTGCTCGACGTCGGTACGGGGTCGGGCTATCAGGCGGCGGTGCTCGCGGAGCTGGCCGCGGAGGTGATCACGGTCGAACGGATTCCCGAGCTCGCAGCCCAGGCGCGACGCAATCTCGCAGCCGCCGGTTACGAGCTCGACGTGCGTGAGGGTGACGGCTCGCTCGGCCTTCCCGACCGCGCGCCGTACGACGGGATCGCGGTCGCCGCGACCGCGCACGACGTGCCCGCGGCGCTGTACGAGCAGCTTGCGCCGGGCGGGCGGCTCGTCCTCCCGATCGAGGAGAGCCTCGTGGCGATCACGAAGACCGCCAAGGGCCAGAAGACGCGATTTCTCTCACCGGCACGGTTCGTGCCCCTCGTCCCCGGTTTGCCGGAACGGGGCTCGGGGATGACCGGACAGTCATGAGGGGTCGCGCAGCCGCTGAGCTGCTCTCACTGCCCGTGCGCATGCACGGCATCCACCTCGGCACGCCGATCGACGCGCTCGTCGATGCTCGCGCCGACCGGCTGCTCGGTTTCGAGGTGCTGTGCGGCGACGGAGCCCGGCGCTTCCTGCCGTTCGCGGTCGCGCGCGTCGAGGAGGACCAGATCGCGCTCGACTCGGCGCTGACGCTGATCGATGAGCGAGACGTCGCCTACTACCGGCGGAACTCACGGCGCCTCGCGGAGGCGGGATACGAGGATCCGTGGGTCGACGAGGACGGCGGTATTCACGAGCCTCACAGTGCCGCCTGACCATCAGAGATAACCTCGCCACCGTGTCCGTCTCGTCGCGTACCTCCGCCGCGCTCCGCCGCCGCACGAACTGGGTCCAGCTCGTGAAGTTCGGCATCGTCGGGGCAAGCGGCTATGTCGTCAATTTGTTCGTGTTCGCTGCCCTCCTCGGCTGGGGCGCGCACGTCGCCGCTGCGATCTCGTTCGTGGTGGCTGCTGCCAACAACTACTTCTGGAACCGTCACTGGACGTTTGTGCACCAGAAGGCTCACGTCGGCGCGCAGGGTGCGCGCTTCTTCATCGTCTCGCTCGTGGCATTCGCCGTGAACCAGCTGTGGCTCGTGCTCTTCATCGATCTGCTGCACTGGCGCAAGATCGTGTCGCAGGCGATCGCGATCATCCTCGTGACGCCGTTGAACTTCCTCGGCAACAAACTCTGGTCCTTCCGCAAGTGAGGTTCGCGGCCGTCGCCGCTCTCACGCTCGCCCTCGTCCCGGTGGCGCATGCCGGGACGACGACGTCCGTGCCGAACCCGGTCACGACGACGACGCCGCTCGCCCAGACCGAGCCGCGCACGACGAAGAGCCAGGTGACCGCACTCTTTCTCGCGAACGACAAGGTCGCGAAGTGGCTGAAGCGTTATCCACCGAAGCCGGTCACCGACGCGACCTTCAAGCAAGGCATCTGGACCGTCAACGTGTGGTCGGGCAGGGCGGGAGAGATAGCGACCGGTCAGGTCGACGACGATACGGGCGCCGTGATCGAAGCGTGGACCGGCCCGCAGGTCGCGTGGAAGATGGCGCGCGGCTACGAGGGCGCGTTCGGCGGTGAGAAGATCAACAGCTACGGGGTCTGGCTCGGGCTCTGCGCGATCTTCCTGCTCGGCCTCGCGGACTGGCGGCGTGTGTTTTCGATGCGCAACGCCGACCTGATCGCGTTGCTCTCGTTCTCCGTGTCGTTGTGGTTCTTCAACGACGGCAACATCTTCACGGCGATGCCGCTTGCGTACCCGCCGCTCGTCTGGCTGCTGCTGCGCTGCGTCTGGATCGCGCGGTCGGACCGTCCGTCGCGCGGCGCTGCGGTCTGGCCGGTCTGGGTGCTCGCGGCCGCGACGGTGTTCCTCGCCGGCTTCAAGGTCGGCCTCAATTGGCGCGCGTCGAACGTGATCGACGTCGGCTACTCCGGCGTGATCGGTGCCGACCGCATCGTCCACGGTCAGAGCCCGTACGGGCACTTCCCCGTCGAGGACCAGCAGCCGAACTGTGGGCCGGCCGACAGCGCGGGTGAGGTGCGCGACCGCATCCAGCGAAACGGCAAGTGCGAGACGGCGAACCCGCTCGGCGACACCTACGGCCCGATGTCGTACATCGCCTACATCCCGGGCTACGAGATCTTCGGCTGGAGCCACAAATGGGACACGCTGCGCTCGGTCCACTTCACGTCGATCCTGTTCGACCTGCTGGCGCTGCTCGGCCTCGCGGTCGTCGGGCGCCGCTTCGGCGGGCCGCGACTTGCGGCGACCGCTGCGTTCGCGTGGGCGGCGTGGCCGTTCTCGCAATACGCCTCGAGCTCGAATACGAACGACGCCATTGCACCGGCGCTGCTCGTCTGGGGCTTCGCGCTCCTGACGAGCGATCTCGGCCGTGGCTTCTTCGTCGCGCTCTCGGGCTGGACGAAGTTCGCGTCGCTGCTCGTGCTGCCGCTCTGGTCCGGCTACCCCGAGGCGCGGCGCCCGACGTCGATGGTGCGGACGCTCGTCGGGTTCGCGATCGGGACTGCGGTCGTGTTCTTCGTCTTGTTCCTCGAGCCTTCGCCACTGCATGCGGCGCGCGTTTTCTACGACCGGACCTTCAGCTTCCAGATCGGTCGTGCATCACCGTTCTCGCTCTGGGACTGGGGCCAGTACCACGCGAAGGGACTGCCTGACCTCCACCTCGTCCAGCGCGCGCTGCAGGTGCTCCTGGTCGTTGGCGCGCTCGCGCTCGCCTGGTTTCCGCGTCACCGTTCGCCGCTGCGCATGGCCGCGCTGACTGGTGCCGTCCTCATAGGTTTTGAACTGGTGCTGACGCATTGGTTCTATCTCTACCTGCCGTGGTTCTTCCCGTTCGTGGCGCTGGCGCTCGTCGCGCAGGTGCCGGGACGGCCAGCTGACGAGAAGCCCGCCGTTGAGCCACAGCCGCTCGAAGCCTGAGCTCGCGGTCGCCGCCGGCGGCCTGTTTCTTCTCTGCTGGGGCCTCGTGCATGTCGGCTTCTGGTCGCACGGCGTGCTCGTCGACTGGCCCACGTACGAGCGCTACGGCGACGCGATCCTCCACGACGGGCTCGTCCCGTACCGCGACTTCGCGGTCGAGTATCCGCCCGGCGCCCTCGCTGTCTTCGTCCTTCCGTCGGCATTCGGGAACTACGCCGCCGCATTCGCGTGGGAGATGGCCGTTTGCGGTGTCGCCCTGGTGGCGGTGGTCACGGCGATCAGGCGCGAGGCCGCCTTCTACGTCGCGCTCGCACCGGTGCTCGCCGGCTCGCTGATTCTCTCGCGCTTTGATCTCTGGCCTGCGCTGCTGACGGTCGCCGCGCTCGCGGCCGTGCTGCGCTCGCACCACCGGCTCGGTTGGGGGCTGCTCGGCGTGGCGGCGGCGGCAAAGCTCTGGCCGCTCGTGATCGTCCCGCTCGCGCTCGTCTGGTCGTACCGCGCAGGACGGATCCGTGCGTCGCTCTTCGGTCTCGCGGCCGCTGTTGCCGTGGTGGCGCCGTTCGCGATCGTGGCGCCCCACGGGGTCTGGGACAGCGTGCGCGGCCAGGCATCGCGACCGCTGCAGATCGAAAGCCTCGGCGCGTCGTTTCTCACCACGTTCGGTCATCCGCACGTGGTCGGCTCACACGGGTCGCAGAACATCGCCGGGCACGGGGGTGTCGCAGCGTTCTTCGCACTGCTCCAGTTCGCAGTCCTGGTCGCGCTCTGGATCGCGTTCGCGCGGGGTCCGGCCGACGCCGATCGGTTCCTGCGCTACTCGGCAGCTGCGGTGTGCGCCTTCATCGCCTTCGGCAAGGTGCTCTCGCCGCAGTACCTCATCT
>JBKJQL010000251.1:0-7916 GCA_046594035.1 Gaiellaceae bacterium | reverse complement strand
CTCTACACCGGCAAGCTCGTCTGGTACTACCAGACGACCCATCACGACCTGTGGGACTCTGACCTGCCGAACACGGGCGTGATGTTCACCGGCAAGTACAAGGTGAACGGCAAGCTCGTGTCACGCCCGGCCGTTGCGTATGTCAACAAGCAGGGCATGACGTTCATCCTCGATCGCGAGACCGGAAAGCCGTTGCTCCCGATCCCCGAGGTCAAGGTGCCGACGCTGCCGAACTCGCCGGACGTGAACGCCTGGCCGACGCAGCCGATCCCGATGGCCGACAACGTTCTGTTCAACAAGTTGGACAAGGACCGTCGCCCGTGTGTGGACGGCAACAAGAGCCTCACCAACGCGTACGTGCCGTACGCCACGGCGACCGCTCCGGACGGCAAGCCGTTCAAGATCGGCTGCGCCTACGATCCGTACGACTCGACGCAGTACGTCGCCATGCCGTTCGAGATGATGGACTGGCCGGCGAGCTCGTACAGCCCGGAGACCCATTCGTTCATCACCTGTGGCGTCACCGACCGGGTGCGTGCAATGGAGCAGATCCCGGCGGCCTCGCAGGTCGCGGGCGCGTTCGGTGGGCTCGGTGTGAGCCAGCTCGGTGTCTCCGACGGCTCACCTCCGACGAGCAACACGGGCAACTTCTCGGCGCTGAACGTCCTGACCGGGAAGCTCGCGTTCCACCAGCACTGGCCCGCCATCTGCTACAGCGGATCGGCAAACACGGCCTCTGGCCTCACCTTCGTCGGGCACTACGGGTCCGGCAACGGTTCGGACGGTAAGGGCTACCTCGAGGCGGTCGACACGAAGACCGGAGCGTCGCTCTGGAAATCGCCGTCGATGAACTACCCGGTGGCCTCGGCACCCGTGACCTACACGGTGGCCGGCAAGCAGTACGTGTCCGTCGAGGTCGGCGGCGCGGGTCACAACGACGTCACCCGGCCTGCTGGATTGACCAATCCGGCTCGCCTCCGCGGCGACGACATCTACACGTTCGTCCTGCCGTGACGAACTAGTTCGCGGGGCGGGTGGTCGCATGAGCGGCCATCCGCCCTTTTTTTACGTCCAAGGACGGGCAGGGATGATAAAATTTGCGGAGACAACTTTCTAACTTGTGGGGGTGCATGACTGATGCGTCGAGTCGTAAGTTTGTTGGTGCTGGGAGCTCTGGCCATGGCCGGCATCGCCGCGGGCGTCTTTGCCCCGGGAGGTGGAGCCGCACCCGCGGCTGCGCAGGCGACCGTGAAGATCACGGTCAAGGCCTCCGAGTTCAAGTTCGCGCTCTCCAAGCGGAGCGTCCCGGCCGGGACGACGGTGATCTTCACCGTGATCAACACCGGCAAGATCTCGCATGACTTCAAGATCGCCGGGAAGAAGACCCCGACGCTGAACCCCGGCAAGAAGGCAACGATCAAGGTCGTCTTCAAGAAGCAGGGTCGCTACCCGTATCTGTGCACGCTGCTCGGGCACGCGGCCGCGGGGATGAAGGGCTCATTCTCGGTCGGTGTCGCAGCGTCCCCAACCACGACTGTGGCGACGACCACGACGGCACAGACGACCACGACGACGCCCACGTCCACCGTTCCGGTCGGGAACGGCCAGACGACCGTCACGGTCAACATGTTCGAATACCGCTTCGATCTGTCCCAGACGACGATTCCGTCGGGTCAGGTCACGTTCGTGATCACGAACAAGGGCAGCGAGGTGCACAACTTCTCGGTCGCCGGCGGTAAGTCCGGCAAGCTCCTCGCCCCGGGCGCGTCGGAGACGTACACGGTCGCGCTGCCCCCGAACAACTACACGGGTGTGTGCGACGTGCCGTTCCATGTCGAGCGCGGCATGGCGGTGGCGTTCACCGTCACTCCCTAGCGCCGCTGCGCAGTTGAGGGCGGGGCGCGCAGGCGCCTCGCCCTCACGCATCTACGCAGTAGCGACAGTCGCCGCCCGGTCCATGGCCCTCTCGGACACGACGACCACTGGGCAAGAAGCGACGTGCGGCAACCGCATGGCGACACTGCCGGCGACTGCGCCAGCGACGATGCCGAAGCCCCGCGTGCCGCAGACGATGACGTCTGCGTCGCAGGTCTCTGCGGCCCGCGCGATCTCACCCGCGGTGTTGCGATGTGTCGTCTCGACGCGCAGTTTCGCGTCGATGCCGTCTTCCCTCAATTCGTCGACCTGCGCGCGAAGGCTCTCGAGCAGGTCGAGCTCGTCTGCGAGCAGCGGCATCCCGCCCGCGCGACTGCCGTGGAACCGCTCGTCACAATGGAACGCGATCAGATGGCCATTCGGCTGCAAGAGCTCGAGGGCCACCTTGAGCGCGCCATTCGCAACGGGCGACGCGTCGGTTGCCCAAAGCACGGTCTCGTACATTGCGTCTCCTTTCGTGGTGCGTGGGCCGATGATGCGCCGCGTCGAGCGCCGGCGAATCGGTGAACACCCTGATCAAGGTGAGGGAAAACCCCGGTGCGCGGGGAGGCGTCTCCGGGCAGGCTTGCCTTGACAACAAGGAGGCGTGTGATGACACCGAAGCTGGAGCGCATTTTGATCGCGGTCGACGAGACACAGTCGTCGCAAACGGCGCTGGAGCAGGGGCTTGCCCTGGCGGCCGGGGATGACGCTGAAGTCATCCTGGTTCATGTGGTCTCGATCGTCGGGGAACAGTTCGTCCCGGGCGACCACAAGCCGGACCGCGTCCCCGACCGGGCCCGTACGCATGTGCTGGTCGACGCAGTCGCCGCCGCCGATGCGGTCGGTGTTCCCTGTCGGACCGAGCTTCTGGTGGGCTATCCGCCGGCGCAGATCGCAGCGGTCGCCGACGAGCTCGACGTCGACTTGATCGTCGTCGGATCGCGCCACCTGTCCGGTGTCAAGCGCTTCCTGCTCGGCAGCACGTCGCGTGCGTTGATCGGGGATGCGCGGCGACCATTGCTCGTGGTCCCGGAAACGGCTCGCGAGCCAGCGCTGACCTGACGGCGGCGCGGATCTGCATCAGCGAGCGATCCTACGCACTGAGCCCGTCCCGTCCGTTCGTCCGCGACCTCCGGGAAGTTAGGCGGGTGCGCCCGCGCGGGCGGTGTCGCCCGTGACAGCGTCGAGTCGCGCGAGCCAGAGGATCGCGCCCATCCGCTCGAAGATCGCGCGCGCTTCGTCGAGCAGTGGCTTGCCTTCGTCGAGTCGACCACCGTTCACGAGCCAGCGGCCGTAGTCGAGGAGCGCGGGCGCGAGCAACTCGGACTGCTCGAGGTTACGGGCTGCGGCCAGCGCGAGCGCGAAGGCTTCGGCCGCAGCGTCGTCGTCGCCCGCAGCGGCGGCTGCGTTGCCGCGGACGCGTCCGAGCGCAACCTCGCTCCGGCGTCCACGCCGCGCCGGCGGGATCTCCTCGAGCACGGCGGCAACCGGCAGCGCAAGCGCTGCGTCGCCGATGTCGAGCGCAAGCGTCGCCGCCTCGTTCGTGTAGGCGGCGATGCCCTCGACCCAGCCCGACTGGAGTTCGCGCCGGGCGCCGGGCTCGAGCACGCTCATCGCCTCGAGCTGATTGCCGTCGAGCAGCGCCTCGATGAATCGCTTAAAGGTCGCGAGTTCCTGGTGCTGAATGTCGGTCGAGGTCTGCACCTCGGCCGAGACGAGCCCGAGCCAGTGCCGGGCGGTTGCGTCATCGCTGCGCGCGACGGCGGCCCGCGCGAGCAGGAGGGCGCCCATGACGTGGCTCGGGACGGAAAGCTGCCGGGGAAGCGGGAGTTGCTCCGCGAACGTGAACGCCTCGTCGTAATTCCCCTGCTCGAGCAGCTCCCCGATGAGTGCCGTGAGCCCGAACCCGAGCACGAACTGTGTCTGGCCGCGCGCGCGGGCGAGCTCGTAACCGGCCCGGGCATACCTCGACGCCTCGTGCGGCCGGTCGGCGTCGTTCTCGATCACGACGAGGTTGTTGTAGGCCCGAAGTGACGATGCGAGGAGGTCGTGGTCGAGCGCGATCGCGAGTGCCTCACGCATGAGCCCGCGCGATTCGTGCGGGTAGTGCGACTTGAGCAGCAACGCCTTGGTGTTGAGTGCCTCGGAGAGCACCCGGGGCAGCACCAGGTCCTCGGCGATCGTCAGCGCCGTCTGCACCCGGTCGAGCGCCGTTTCGATGTCGCCCTGGAACAGGTGGATACGCGCCGCCTCCGCGGCGAGCAGCGCCACGTTCTCGTCTGGCTCGTCTTCGGCGAGCAGCGCGAACGCCGGCTCGAGCAAGGTGAGCGCCTCGGCGCCGCGGCCCTGTGCCCAGAGCGCGAGGCTGAGCTTCGCCGTCACGCGCGCAGCGTCGTGCGCCAGGCCTGCGCCGTCGAGACGCTCGCGCGCGCCACGGAAGCGCTCTTCGGCCGACGTCGACTCGTTCGCATCCACCAGCACGTCTCCGGCGCGCTCGAGCAGCCGCGCCTGCTCCACCGGGTCGTCGGTCAGCGTCGCCGCGTCGTCGAACGCGCGACGCGCGTCCTCGGCCGCGCCGAGCGATGCCGCGCGCTCGGCCGCGCGGCACAACCACTCGCGCGCGAGTGCGCGCACGTCTTCTGCGTCCGCGTCACCCGGCTCCGCCGCGTAGGCGTCGCGGTAATGCGCCGCAATCACCTCCGCGATCTGCTCGGAGTCGATGTCCGAGTCCTCGGCGAGCAGCCGCGCGGCCGCGAGGTGCTTCGCCTTGCGCTCGCGGCGCGAGAGCGTCTCGTAGGCGACGCGCTGGACGAGAGCCTGGAGAAAGCCGTAGTGACCTCGCTCGGGTGAGCGCGGGTCGGCATCGAGGACGAGGACTTCCTTGCGCACGAGCGCGTCGAGCGAGGCGTCGATCTCCGCCGCCTCGAGCCCGGCGACGGCGGCAAGGCCCCTGCTCGTGAAGGTCTTCCCGAGTACGGCGGCGGCCTCGAGCGCCCGGCGCTCCCCTGGGGCGAGGCCGTCGAGCCGGGCTGCGATCAGGGCGTGCAGCGTCTCCGGAACATCGAGCGAGGTGATCTCGCCGTGCGCGACGAATGCGTCACCCTCGCGCGTCAGCAGTCCACGGTCGAGCAGCATCCGCACGGTTTCGACGGCGTAGAGCGGGATGCCGTCGGCGCGCCCGCGGATCGTCGTGCGGAGCTCGTCGCCGAGCCCCGGTGCGAGGCCGCGGAGGAGCGCATCCATCGCCTCGTCCTCGAGCGGGTCGAGCGCCGCGATCGTCGCGCTGCGTGCACTGCGTGCGAAGTTCGGGTGCCGTTCGGCGAGTTCGGGCCGCGCGAGTGCGACGACGCAGATGGGGTGGCGGCGCGACCATTCGAGCAGGTGCTCGATGAACTCCACGAGGCCCGTGTCCGCCCAATGAACGTCCTCGAAGACGAGGACGACCGTTCCGGTCTCGGCGACCCGCTCGAAGAAGAGCCGCCAGGCCGAGTACAGATCCTCGCGCGTCGAGTCGGGGCGCGCGCCGAGACCGAGCAGCTGTTGCAGGTGCGTCTCGATCCAGTCGCGTTCCTCCGCGTTCGGGACGTGCTTGGCGACCGCGCTCCGCAGCTTCTCGATCGCCGTGTCATCCTGCTCGTCCTCGGCGATTCCCGCGCGCATTCGCACCATCTCGGCGAGCGCCCAGAACGAGACGCCGTCGCCGTAGGAGAGGCAACGTCCGCGGTGCCAGAAGACGTCGGCGACGAGACCGTCGAGGTACTTCTCGAACTCCCAGGCGAGCCGTGACTTGCCGATGCCCGCGACGCCGATCACGGTGATCAGCGATACGCGCCGATCGTCCGTGCAGGCGTGGAAGGCGTCCTTCAGAACCCGGAACTCGCGCTCGCGACCGACGAACGGCGCTTCGAGGCCCCCTGACCTGCCGCCGCCGCGGCGCACGGCGATCACCCGTGCCGCGCGCCAGAGCTCGACCGGCTCGGCCTTTCCCTTCAACTCGTGGGTGCCTGCGCTCTCGTAGACGACGGCGGCCTCGGTCGCGCGTCGCGTCGAGTCGCCAACGAACACCTCGCCGGGCTGCGCCGCGGATTGCACGCGCGATGCGGTGTTGACGAGGTCGCCTGCGACCATCCCTTCGCCGCGCGCGCCGAGCGTCACCGCCGCCTCGCCGGTCAGGACGCCGGCCCGCGCACGGAGCGCGGATGCTCCTGCGCTGTCTCCGAGAGCTGCGACCGCGGAGACGAGCTCGAGTGCCGCGCGCACGGCCCGCTCGGCGTCGTCCTCGGTCGCGGTGGGCGCGCCCCAGACCGCCATCACGGCGTCGCCGATGAACTTCTCGACGACACCTCCGTACCCCTCGATCACCCGCCGGGCCGTGTCGAAGTAGCTCGAGAGCAGCTCGCGGATCTCTTCGGCGTCGCGGCTCTCGGAGAGTGTCGTGAAGCCGACGAGGTCGACGAAGAGAACGGAGACGACCCGGCGCTCGGCGAGCGGCCCTTTCAGGCCTGGGCCGTTGACCACCGGGGCGGGAGTGACGGCTCCCGCGAGCGTGAAGCCACACTCACCGCAAAACTTGACGCCGGCACTGTTCGGCGTTCCGCACGAGGGGCACGCGAGGAGCAGGGAACCGCCACATTCCCCGCAGAATTTGCGCCCTGCGTCGTTCGCCGAGCCGCAGGAGCCGCAATGGATCGAATCCGCCATTCCCCAACTATGGCTGATGCGAACGCTGGAGAAGGAAGAGCGGTAGGAAGAGGCGCATCTTCGGGCTCATGGTCGACGGGATCTACCCGACGTCCCACGTACGTCCGTTTCGACGTACATCTCGGAGTGAGTGGACGGAACTTGGCGTTATACAAACCAGGTGACGCTGGCGGTGGAGCCGTTGCGGATCGGCTGAGGTGCGTCAGGACGGCTCGACGCGCCGCACCGTCGGAACGCGGTCGACGGCGCGGTCGAAGGAGACGATCGTCTCGACGCCGCTTGCTTCTGCGCTTGCGACGAGGTAGGCCTCGGCGAAGTCGAGCCGGTCGACTTCGTAGACCTCGAGCGCGCGTAGAAGTAGTGGCTCGTCGATGACGACGATCGCTGGAAACCCGATGACCGCGCGAACAAGTTCTGCGACGCGTTGGCGCTCGACCTCGTAGAAGGACTCGAGGACGTAGACGACCTCGGCGACGATCAGGTCGGGGAGGAGAAGTTCCTCGGCTCGCGACAGGAACGCGGTCGCTCGACGCGCCTGTGCCGGCGGATCGCCGGTCAGATGTCGGATCAGGATGTTCGTGTCGAGGAAGGCGCTCAAGCGCGCGTCTTCGCCCGGACCTCCCGCGTGCGGCGTCTGACCTCAGGCCACGGCGTGCCACGCTTCTGTGCCGGCACGGGAACGCTCCCCGCGAGATCGAGCAAGCTCGGCGTGCGCGCCAGCAACGCGCGCCGGCCTTCGACGCGAAAGACGACCTGATCGCCCTTGACGAGGCCGAGCGCATCGCGGACGGCCTTCGGCACGGTCAGCTGGCCCTTCGACGACAGCTGTGCGGTCACGTCCATCTGCTCTCCTTACATCAGGGTATAGGTAAGGATAGCAGACGCGCGGCGGTTCTTGATCCAAGTTCAGTGGGCGCACCTGGGATCGAACCAGGGACCTCTCGCGTGTGAAGCGAGCGCTCTCCCGCTGAGCTATGCGCCCGAAGAGGGTGAAACCGTAGCACCCAAGCGAATCGCGATACTGCGCGGCCATGCGGCGGCTTTCGACCTACGCGGGCATCGTCGTTGCGCTGCTCGCGCTCGTGCTCGTCGCCGCAAGCAACGGGCCTGCGCACGCGGCCGGGACGGCTGCGTGCTCGCCGCGCCTCGCGAGCGCCGCACACACCGCATCGGTGCAGCGGGCGGTCGCGTCCAAGCGCGACCTCTGGGGCGAGTCGCTGCTCCGCGCGCCCGCAGGCCCGACGTATCGGGCCGCACGGAGCTTCCTCCCGCCGCTCACCCAGGGGATGCAGTGGCAG
>JBKJQL010000150.1:0-4893 GCA_046594035.1 Gaiellaceae bacterium | reverse complement strand
AAAACGACGACGTGACGGTCCCCTCAAGTTGGTCGAGCGTCGCGACCGACGTGCTCGCGCAGAAGTACTTCCGGCGCAAGGGCGTGCCGGTGCTGGGGGCGGACGGGAAACCTGTCGCCGAAGACGGCAAGCCCAAGCTGACCGGCGAGAAAGACGCGCGCCAGGTCTTCCACCGCATGGCCGGTTGCTGGCGTCACTGGGGCGAGACGCACGGATACTTCGACACGACGGACGACGCGCAAGCGTTCTACGACGAGATGTGCCGCATGCTCGCCGACCAGCGCGGCGCGCCGAACAGCCCGCAATGGTTCAACACGGGCCTTCACTTCGCGTACGGCATCGACGGCCCGGCGCAGGGGCACCTCTACGTCGATCCGAAGTCGGGCGAGGTCAAGTCGTCGACGTCGGCCTACGAGCGTCCGCAGCCCCACGCCTGTTTCATTCAGAGCGTGTCCGACGACCTCGTCGGCGACGGCGGCATCATGGACCTCTGGGTCCGCGAGGCGCGGCTGTTCAAATACGGATCGGGTACCGGCACCAACTTCAGCAAGCTGCGCGGCGAGAACGAGCCGCTTTCGGGCGGCGGCAAGTCGTCGGGCCTGATGTCGTTCTTGAAGATCGGCGACCGTGCGGCGGGCGCGATCAAGTCGGGCGGCACGACGCGGCGCGCGGCCAAGATGGTCTGCCTCGACGTCGATCACCCCGACATCGAGACGTTCATCGACTGGAAGGTCGTCGAAGAGCAGAAGGTCGCCGCGCTCGTCGGCGGCAGCCGAATCCTCCACAAGTGCTTGAACGCCATCATGAAGGCGTGCTGGGATCACGAGGAAGAGGACACGCGGTTCGACCGCACGAAGAACCAGAAGCTGCGCGAGGCGATCGCCGACGCCAAGCGGATGCAGGTCCCGATGAATTACGCGCTGCGCGTGGTCTCGATGGCCGAGCAGGGCTTCAAGGAGATCAACGTGCCCGTCTACGGGCTCGATTGGGACTCCGAGGGCTACGTCACGGTCTCGGGCCAGAACTCCAACAACTCGGTCCGCATCTCGAACGACTTCCTTCAGGCGGTCGAAGAGGGGCGCGACTGGAAGCTGATCCGTCGCACCGACAAGTCGGTCCACAAGACCATCGCGGCGAGGGCGCTGTGGGACAAGATCGCCTACGCCGCGTGGGCCTGCGCCGACCCGGGCATCCAGTACGACACGACGATCAACGAGTGGCACACGTGCCCGGCCGACGGACGGATCAACGCGAGCAACCCCTGCGTGACGGGCGACACGCTCGTCGCGACCGATCGCGGCATGCGGCGGATCGATTCGCTGGTGTTTGACGGCTCGAAGGTCGTCGGTTCCGACGGCGCGCTCCACGACATCGGACCCTCGTTCGTGACGGGCTACAAGCCGGTCTACCGGCTCCGCACGGCGGCGGGGTTCTCGCTCAAGTGCACGGGCGATCACCGCATCTTGACGGCGAACCGCGGCGACGTGCCGGCCAACGAACTGACGACCGACGACGAGATCGTCCTCGGCGTGCCGAGCTTCGGGACGCAGTCGCTCGACGTGCGCGTCGGCGAGTTGCTGGGCCTCGCGATCGGCGAGCGCTCTCTGGTGACGTCGGATCGAGAGGAGTGCGCGGTCGTTGGTCGGGGACGGCTCGAGTCGGGCATCCACAAGCCGCAGGGCACGGTGCGGTCCGGCACGACATCGCGCTGTGAGGACGAGCTGTTCAACCGTTACGTCGAGTCGAGCGATTCGGGCGAGCGCTTCACGTCTGAGGTGTTTGGGCTTGACCGGTCGTCGGTCGCCGCGATCGTGCGAGGCCTCTTCACGGCCCATGGCACGGTGGCGAGCGATGGTGCGGTCGGTGTCAGCGCCGGGTCGCGCGGGCTGCTCGAGCAGGTGCAGATGCTGCTCTTGAGCTTCGGCGTAAAGGCCACGATCGACCGCGACGCTACGAATTCTTCGCTCCGCATCTCGCGCCGCTCACGCGAGGTCTTCGAGCGCGAGATCGGCTTCGTCGCAGGCAGCTCGAAGGCCGAGAAACTCGCGGAGCTCGACCGTTCGGTCTCGACCTACTCAGAGCCGATGTCCGATCGGTTCGCCTCGCTCGAGTATCTGGGCGAAGAGACCGTCTTCGACCTGACCGAGCCCGCGACGCATCACTTCGTCGCCGGCGGCCTCGTCGTCCACAACTGTTCCGAGTACATGTTCCTCGACGACACGGCGTGCAACCTCGCGAGCTTGAACCTCACGACGTTCTACGACGCCGACACCGGCCGCTTCGACGTCGACGGCTACCGCCACGCGCCTCGCATCTGGACGGTTGCGCTCGAGATCTCGGTGCTGATGGCCCAGTTCCCCAGCCGCGAGATTGCGTGGAAGTCGTACGTGTTCCGCACGCTCGGCTTGGGCTACGCCAACCTAGGCACCCTGTTGATGTTGATGGGCGTCCCGTACGACTCGCACGCGGGCCAGGCGATCAACGGCGCGCTGACCGCCATCCTGACCGGCGAGTCGTACGCGACCAGCGCCGAGATGGCGAAGGAGCAGGGCCCGTTCCAGGGTTACGAGCGCAATCGTGAGTCGATGCTGCGCGTCATCCGCAACCACCGCCGCGCGGCCTACAACGTCGCGCGCTCCGAGTACGAGGGCCTCTCGATCACCCCCGAGGGGATCGACCCCGAGGACTGCCCGGACGACCTCCTGCGCGCCGCGCGCCGCGCGTGGGACGACGCGCTCTCGCTCGGCGAGAAGCACGGCTATCGCAACGCGCAGGTGAGCGTCATCGCGCCCACCGGCACGATCGGCCTCGTGATGGACTGCGACACGACGGGCATCGAGCCCGACTTCGCGCTCGTCAAGTTCAAGAAGCTGGCCGGCGGCGGCTACTTCCGCATCATCAATCGTTCGGTGCCCGCGGCGCTCGCGCGCTTCGGCTACGCGAAGCATCAAGTCGACGAGATCGTGCGCTACGCGCTCGGCTCGGGGTCGCTCAAGGGCGCTCCGTTCGTCGATCCCGTCTCGCTGCTCGCGAAGGGCTTCACGCAGGAGATCCTCGAGAAGATCGAGACGCAGCTGCCTGCGGCCTTTGAGATCGGCTTCGTCTTCAACCGCTACACGCTCGGCGAGGCGTTCCTGAAGAACGAGCTGCACATCCCCGCGCACGTCTACGAGGCCCCGAGCTTCGACCTGCTGCGGCACTTGGGCTACGACCGCGACCAGATCCGCAAGGCCAACGACTACATCTGCGGCACGATGACGGTCGAGGGCGCGCCGCACTTGAAGGCCGAGCACCTGCCGGTCTTCGACTGCGCGGGCAAGTGCGGTCGCTACGGCACGCGCTTCATCTCGCCCGAGGGCCACATCCGCCAGATGGCGGCGGCCCAGCCGTTCATCTCGGGGGCGATCAGCAAGACGATCAACATGCCCGCCGAGTCGTCGGTCCAAGAGGTCGGCAAGGCCTACGAGTTGTCGTGGCGCCTGATGCTCAAGGCCAACGCGCTCTACCGCGACGGCAGCAAGCTCTCCCAGCCGTTGAACGCGACCAACGACGACCTCGACGCCGTCGACGCGGTGGCCGACGCCGCCGAGACGAGCAAGTCGGAGGCGGTGCGCGTGCTGGCGCAGAAGGTCACCGAGAAGGTGGTCGTGCGCTACATCCACAAGGGCAAGCGGGCCCGACTTCCCTCGCGCCGCGCGGGTTACACGCAGAAGGCCGTCATCGGCGGCCACAAGGTCTACCTGCGGACGGGCGAGTACGACGACGGGAGCCTCCGCGAGATCTTCATCGACATGCACAAGGAGGGCGCGGCCTTCCGAAGCTTGATGAACTGCTTCGCGATCGCGGTTTCGATCGGGCTGCAGTACGGCGTGCCGCTCGAGGAGTTCACCGACGCGTTCCTCTTCACGCGCTTCGAGCCCAACGGCATGGTCGACGGCAACGACCGCATCAAGATGTCGACGTCGATCATCGACTACATTTTCCGCGAGCTCGCGATCTCCTATCTCGACCAGACCGATCTGGCGCAGGTCGACGACGAAGACTTGGCGCCCGACGCGGTGCGTCGCGACACGCTCGACACGACCGAGTATCCCGACGAAGAGGTCGTCGAGGAGCGCACCCGCGACGCCTCGGCTCGCCCGCGCTCGCAGCACTTGAAGAACGAGGCGATGCACCCGACGTCGCCGCACCTTCACGGAACGTCGGCGCAGGCCAATGGCAGCGGTTCCAACGGCGGCTCCGGCAGCGGCTCAAACGGCAACGGCGGGGGCCACGCGGTCGGACGTGCGGCGTCGGACGCGATTCCCGCCGGCCTTTCGGCGTCGGGCTCTTCTCCGGCGCCGGCTGCAGCGTCGGGCGAGAAGGGCTACAGCCTCGGCGGCAGTTCCTCGGTGGCGAGGGTATCCGCTGCCAACGCCCCGGCCATCATGGCCGTCGCCGAGACGGTCGCGGGGCTCGAGGCGTTGACGGGCAAGAACCGTGTCGCCGACAAGCTGAAGAAGGCTTCCGCGCGTGACCGTTCCATCCAGCAGGGCTTCACGGGCGACCCGTGCGGCACCTGCCAGCACATGACGCTCGTCCGCAACGGCGCGTGCCTGAAGTGCATGACCTGCGGGACGGCCAGCGGCTGCTCATAGCGCCACAAAGGCGGACCACCGGTCCGCTGGCCTGTTCATGCCTTGCGCGGCTGGCTCTGCAAGCCGCGCGAGGCGACGGGCGTCGTAATCCGTTCGCGCGCCGTCTCGCTGCTCCGACTCCGTAGTTTGGAACGGTTGCTGTCGCGGCTTGCAGCGCCGCGCCGGACTTACGCGGCTCGCATGCCGGAGTGGGCGGGCCGCTGGTCCGCTGGCCTGTTCATGCCTTGCGCGGCTGGCTCTGCAAGCCGCGCGAGGC
>JBKJQL010000108.1:0-2580 GCA_046594035.1 Gaiellaceae bacterium | reverse complement strand
CCCGGTCGTCTCCCTGACGGTGCCCGCCGACGGCTCGTACGTGAAGACGGCCACGAGGACGCTCGCCGCGACGGCGTCCGACACGGGCACCGGCGTCAGCGCAGTCGACTTCGAGTTCAGCAGCACGCCGGGCGCCGACTGCACCACCGGCACCTGGACGCTGATCAACTCCGACACGACGAGCCCCTACGACGCGACCTGGACGAGCCCGGCCGACGGCGCCTACGCACTGCGCGCGGTCGCCCATGACGGTGCAGGCCACGCCTCGTGCTCGCTCGTGCACGTCACCGTCGACCAGACGGCGCCGACCGCAACGCTGCTCTCGCCGGCCGCCAACGTCCGCGGCACGATCACCCTCAATGCGACGGGCGTCGCCGATGCGACGAGCGGCCTGAACTCGATTAGCTTCGAGCAGGCGCCGAACGGGACGGCCGCGTGGGCGTTCGTCGCGAACGGCGTCGCTCAGGGCGGCGGCGCGTATAACGCATCCTTCGACACTACGGGCGTCTCCGACGGCCTCTATGACTTCCGCCTCAGCGTCACCGACGTCGCCGGCAACCTCACCCAGCAGGTCGTCAGCGCGATTCGCGTCGACAACACCCCGCCGACCTCGACGTTCGGTGCCGTCGCGGCGAACCTCCGCCAGACGATCGCGCTGAGCTCGAGCGCGCTCGACGCGGGCTCCGGCGTCGCGACCACCGGCTACGAGATCTCACCCGCCGGCGCGAGCACCTGGACGACCGTGCCCGCCTCGTTCGACACGACCACGAAGACCGACGGCAGCTACGACCTCCGCTCCGTCGCCACCGACAACGTCGGCAACGTCGGCTACTCGACGCCGGTCACGGCTCGCATCGACAACACCCCGCCGGCCGCCACGCTCGACGCGATCGCCCGCTACGTCCACGGGTCGCTGACGCTCGGCTCGAGCACCAGTGACGCGGGCTCCGGCCTTGCGCAGGTGCGTTACGAGCTCTCGACGGCGGGGGCGAACACCTGGTCGACGGTCACCTCACCGCTCGACACGGCGACCAAGTCCGACGGCGACTACGACTTCCGCGTCGTGGCAATCGACAACGCCGGGAACCGGACCGACTCGGCGACCCAGCTCGTGACGATCGACAACACGGCGCCGAACGCCGCCCTCGACAACCCGGCCTCGAGCGCGATCACACGCGGAACGATCACGCTCGCCTCGACGGTCAGCGACGCCACCTCCGGCGTTGCCAGCATCGCCTACCGCGTCGCGCCTGCCGGCACCTCGGAGGCAACCCCATGCGACTCGTGGGGAGCAGCGGCAGCGGCGACCTTCGACACGACCACGCTCACCGACGGTCTCTACGACTTCCGCGTGATCGCGGTCGACAACGCCGGTAACGGCCGGTGCTCCGCGATCAACACGAGCGTGCGCGTCGACAACACCGCTCCGGTGACGACCGACAACGCGCCGGCCGGCCCGTGGAACAGCGACGTCACCGTGACTCTCTCCGCGACCGACGGTGGCTCTGGCGTCACCTCGACCGTCTACACCGTGGACGCTGGCCCGCAGCAGACCGGCACGACCGTGGTCATTCCCGCAGCGCTGAACAACGGGACACACACGATCGCGTACTCCTCGACCGATGCCGCGGGCAACCAGGAAGCGACAAAGACCGCGCGCGTCGTCATCAACACAACGCCGCCGACCGGCGGGTCCGGCAACGTCGGAAGCGCGATTCGCGGCAACTACGTCCTCACCGACTCGCCGACCGCCGCGATCGCCTCGGTCGAGTTCCAGTACCGCGTTGCGTCGACGGGCCCGTGGACGTCGATCGGCATCGACAGCGACTCGAGCGACGGGTGGCACGTCACGTGGAACACCACGCTAGTCGCCGACGACACCTACCACCTCCAGATGATCGAGACCGACTCCGCAACCAACACGACGATCACCCCTCTCGCCGACACCGTGGTCGACAACACCGCCCCGTCCTCCGCCTCGGTGAACATCACCGGCTGCGGCGCCGAGTGCTCCGGCGCCGTGACCCTGACGGGCTCGGCCGATGCCTCGGTCTCCGGGATCGGAGCGATCGACTTCCAGGTCAAGGGCGCAGGCGCGGCCGGTTACACCACCGTCGCGACGCAGTCGACCGGCTTCAGCTTCGCCTGGAACTCCACCACGGTGCCAGACGGCCCCGCGGACGTCCGCATCGCGGTCACCGACAAGGCCGGGAACGGCCCGACCTACTCGCCCGTGACGACGATCAACGTCGACAACAACGCACCGACTGTCACGCTGACTGCCCCCTCCAACCTCTCCGGCTCGGTCTCGCTCGGCGCGAGCGGCTCCGCCGACATCGTCTCGGTCACCTACGCGATCAGCCCGAGCGGCGCCGCCACCTGGACGACGCTCGGCACCGCGAACGCACCGACGCCGTTCACCTTCGCGTGGAACTCGGCCGCCCGCGCCGACGGCTCGTACGACCTGCGCGTCACGGCCACGGATGGCGGCGGCAACCAGGGCAGCAACATCCGGACGATCACGATCGACAACACGGCTCCGGCCGGCGCGCTGACGCAGCCGGGAGCCGGAGCGACCGT
>JBKJQL010000304.1:0-22341 GCA_046594035.1 Gaiellaceae bacterium | reverse complement strand
CTTCCCGGTCTCCCCGCACGACCCGGCGCATGTCGTGACCGGGGGCGACGAGATCACCGTGGCGGGCATCACGTTCGACGTTCTCGACGTCCCGGGACATTCGCGCGGGCACGTTGCCTTCCATTCGGGTGGTGAAATCTTCGCCGGCGACGTCCTGTTCGCCGGGTCGGTCGGCCGGGTTGACTTCCCCGGCGGCGACTGGGCGACGCTGCTCGATTCGGTGCGCTCTCTCGTTCAGCGCTTCCCGGCCGAGACGATCGTCTACCCGGGCCACGGCCCCGCGACGACGCTCGGCCGCGAACTGCAGTCGAACCCGTTCCTCCGCGAGCTTCGCTCGGAGTTCCAGACGTGAGCGACAAGTTCCAGCTTCCGCGCGGCACGCACGACGTGCTGCCGAACGACGCGAACTGGTGGCACGTCGTCCGCGTGATGGAGGAGGTCACAGCGCTCTACGGCTGGCGCCGCATCCAGACGCCGGGGTTCGAAGACACGGGCTTGTTCGAGCGCACAGCGGGCGCGGCATCCGACGTCGTGCACAAGGAGATGTACACCTTCAGTGACCGGAGCGACCGCTCACTGACGTTGCGGCCGGAAGGAACCGCGCCGATCGCACGGGCGTACATCGAGCACGGCATGCACCGCGACCCGCAGCCGGTGAAGGCGTACACGATCGCGCCGATGTATCGATACGGCGCGCCGGGCAAGGGGCGCTACCGGGAGCACTATCAACTTTCCGTCGAGGCACTGGGCTCTGCCGACCCGGCGATCGATGCGGAGATCATCCAGCTGTACCACGAGCTCCTCCGCCGCCTCGGCGTGACGAAATGGGAGCTCCACCTGAACTCGATCGGCGATGCGAATTGCCGACCGCAGTACGTCGAGCAGCTGAACGCGTGGCTCGACGCGCACGAGGGCCTGCTCGACGAGGACGCGCGCCACAAACGGGCCACCAGCCCGCTGCAGGTCTTCGACGTGAAGAACCCCGAGCTGCGCGCGGCACTCGAGGAGGCGCCGAAGATCGGTGAGTCGCTCTGCGACGCGTGCCGCGAGCACTTCGAGCAGGTGAAGCGCCATCTCGATCTCTTCGGCGTCCCGTACGTGCTCGATGCGACCCTCGTTCGGGGGCTCGACTACTACGCGCGCACGACGTTCGAGTTCCTCGCGCCGTTCGACAACGCGAACTCGTCGATCGCGGGTGGCGGCCGCTACGACGGGCTGGTCGAGGCGATCGGCGGGCCGGCGACGCCGGGGATCGGCTTCGGAGCGGGGCTCGAGCGGCTGATGCTCGCACTCGAGCTCGAAGGCATCGCCTTCGTGCAGCCAACGATCGACGTCTTCTTCGTCGTCGAGGAAGGTGCGCCGCGGGAACGCGTGCTCCAGGCGCTCGCCGAGCTTCGCCGCGCGGACATCGCCACCGACACCGACTACGCGGGCCGTTCCTTCAAGGGCCAGCTGACGCAGGCGGGACGCAGCGGCGCGAAGACCGTTGTGATCGTCCGCGGGGAAGAGGCAGCGATCCGGCGCGACGGAGGCGAGGAGCAGGTGGTCGCCCTCGACGAGGTCGTCGCTACGCTCATGGCGTGAGCTGGCGCGACCTCTATTGCGGCGAACTCCGGAGTGACCAGATCGGCAAGCGGGTGACCGTTGCCGGTTGGGTCGACACGCGCCGTGACCACGGCGGGCTCCTCTTCGTCGACCTGCGCGACCACACCGGGAAGCTCCAGCTCGTCGTCAATCCCGAACGCGCCGCCGAGGCGCAGCAGGCAGCGCACGAGCTTCGGAACGAGTTCGTGGTTCAGGCCGAGGGCGAGGTCGTCGCCCGCGCGCCGGAGGCCGTCAACCCGAACCTCCCGACCGGCGAGGTCGAGATCCAGGTCGACACGCTGCGCATCCTCTCGCGCTCGACGCCACTCCCGTTCCAGCTCGACGAGGAGAACGTGGACGAGACGCTGCGCCTCCGTTACCGCTGGCTCGACATGCGGCGCGATCGCATGCAGCACAACTTCCGCGTCTCCCACACCGCGATCGCCGCGATCCGCCGCCAGATGGACGCGCTGAGCTTCGTCGACGTCTGGACGCCGAGCATGACGCGTGGCACGCCCGAGGGCGCGCGGGACTTCCTCGTGCCGGTTCGCCTGCAGCCGGGCAAGTTCTTCGCGCTTGCGCAGTCGCCGCAACTCTTCAAGCAGCTCTGCATGGTCGGCGGGATCGACCGCTACTACCAAATCGCGACCTGCTGGCGCGACGAGGATCTCCGCGCCGACCGGCAGTTCGAGTTCCGCCAGCTCGACCTCGAGATGGCGTTCGTCGAGCGCGAGGACGTGCTCGACGTGATGGAGCAGGCTGTCGTCGCGGCGTTCGAGGCGGTCGGCCGTACCGCACCGCCGCGCCCGTTCGAGCGAATCAGCTTCGGTGAGGCGATGGCGAAGTTCGGCAGCGACAAGCCGGACCGCCGTTTCGGCATGGAGATCCAGGACGCGACCGAGGTGACGCGCGACTCCGAGTTCGGCGTCTTCCGCAGCGCGCCGACCGTTCGCTACATCGTTGCCCCAAAGGCGTTTTCGCGCGCCGAGGTGGGACGGCTCGAGGATCTCGCCAAGGAGTGGGGCGCCAAAGGTCTCGCCTACATCATCGTCGACGAGAGCGGGGAGGTGCGCTCGCCGATCGCCAAGTTCCTCTCCGCGGCCGAGTTGGCCTCCTTCGCGGCCGACCCCGGCTCGACAGTTCTCTTCGGCGCAGGCGACGAGGCCTCCGTCGCGCGCGTTCTCGGCCTTCTGCGCCTACAGCTCGGTCGCGAGCTCGACCTCGTCGACACCGGGAAGGACGACTTCCACTGGATCCTCGACTTCCCGCTCTTTGAACAGGACGAGGAGACCGGGCAGTGGACGTTCCTCCACCATCCGTTCACCGCGCCGATGCCAGGCCAGGAAACGTGGGACGAATCGAACCCGGAAGGCGTGCGCGGCCAGCACTACGACCTCGTGTGGAACGGCTGGGAGCTCGGCTCCGGCTCGATCCGGATCCACGACGTCGAGCTGCAGGAGCGCGTCTTCCGCACGATGGGCCTGAGCGAGGAAGAGGCGCAGTCGAAGTTCGGCTTCCTGCTCGAGGCGCTCGCGATGGGCGCACCGCCCCACGGCGGCTTCGCGATGGGCATCGAGCGCTTCGTCGCCCAGCTCGCCGGCGAGCCGGACATTCGCCAGGTCGTCGCGTTCCCGAAGATCTCTAGCGGTGGCGATCCGCTTACAGGGGCACCGACCGCGATGCCGAATGACGTGCTGCGAGAGCTTGGCATTCAGGCCATCGCGCCCAAAAACTCAAGCTCCGGCTGAGTTCGTCCGAAAGAAGAGGCATACTTCGGACTCCGGCATCGCCGGACCGTTTGCCGTTGCGTTGAAAGGTTGAAAGAACCGTCATGACATCTCCCGCATCCCAGCCGTCACTGACCTCGCTTCCGCGGCTCGAAGACCTGCCGCAAACCGAGCACGGCACGTATCAGCCCGACGGCGTTCGCGAAGCATTCGAAGGCTTCCGCCGACACGCGCTGCAGTTGCAAGCGCAGCTTCGCGTACTCCAGGCGGCTGGTAAGTCGACGAGCGCCGATCCGACGGGTCACGCAGTCCGCATGGACGCGCTGCACCTCATCCGTGCGGCGGCCGAGTTCGCAGACGCGTTGGAGCGTGACGCGCAGAACGCTTCGGCAGCCCAACTCGGGCGCACCGAGGTCGAGGTCACCCGCCGGCAGCGCGAACTGCAGGAAAAGGAGCGTCACGTCGAGCGCTTCCGCGAGGAGAGCGAGAAGCAGCGCAACGACATCATGAACGCAGCGAAGGCCGAGTCCCGCGAGCTGCTGGCGAACGCCACCCGCGACGCGACGGCCGAGCTCCGCGAGGCAGAGGCGCGCGGCGCTCGCCTGCTGGAGCAGTCGCGCCATCAGGCAACCGAATTGACGAACGCCGCACGCGCAGAGGTCGAGCAGACGCTCGAGTGGGCCCGCGCCCAGGCCGGCGCGGTCCTGGCTCGCGCCCAGCAGGGCGCCGAGCAGCTCCTCACGGCAGCCGGTCTTGGCTCCGAGGCGCTCGCCGAGGTCTCCGAGGCGATCCTCGCCGCAGCCCAGGCAGCCGCCGACGCTAGCCGCGGCCGCGGCGGCGGAGCGCCGCAGGCCCCGACTCCCGCAGTGAAGCCGCCGGCGGTTTCCGCAGCACCCACGCTCGAGCCTGAACCGGAGCCCGAAGCGGCGCCCGAGCAAGAGCCGGACGAGCAGCAGCTCTCACCGCCCGTTTCCGCACCGCCTCTCTCGGCCCCTTCGGACACGGCATCCTCAGACGATCCGCCCGTTTCCGGGCCGCCCGCCTCGACGGAGCCCTCGACCTCGCCTGCAGCTGAGCAGGGCGAGGCCGACTCCTAGTCGAAGAAGGACGCATGACAGATCGTCGCGGCTCGCGGTTCGTCCTCGAGGTGCTCTTTCTCCTCGCGCTGACCGTCGCGCTCACGCTCGCGAACCTCCGCCCGCTCGAGATCGCGGGGATCATGCTCGTCGGCTGGGTGATCGTTGCCGTGCTCGAGTGGCTGGCCTGGCGCGAAGAGCCGCACTACGGAAGCGGCCTACCGCCGCGGTACTACGTGCCGCAGGTGAGCCTGCCGCCCGCGCAGCCGCTCGAGCCCGTCTCCGCCGGCTATCCCGAGGCACGCGACGAGGCGCCTACGTGGATCGCCTCGCCCGCACTGCGCGCCGAGATGTTGGGTGCCGAAGCGAGCGGCGAGTGGCCGGTGGCAGCGCCCCCCGTTTCACCACAGGGCGAGCAGGAGGCCGACGACCCGTGGACGACCGCCGAAGAGCTTCCGGTCGCGCCACTCGGAGAGCTCGAGCCGGAACTCGTTGTACCTGTCGTCGAGCCCGCGCCCGAGCCCGCGCCCGCGCCGGCGCTCATCCTCCCGCCGGTCTCAGCGCCTCCGGTTCCGGTAGCCGTCGAGCCGGAGCCCGTCGCAGCGGAGCCGGAGCCCGAGCCCGAACCGAAGCCCGCGCCCGAGCCCGAACCCGAGCCCGAGCCCGAACCGGAGCCGGAACCGTCGCTCGAAATCGAGCTCACGCGCTCGGTCCAGGGCATCGCGCGCTACAACCTCGATCCACTCGGCGACCCGCAGCCGCGCCGTCGCTTCGGCCGAACCAGTGCGCCCGAGCCGGCCGGGGTCGAGGTTCCGGCTCGTCCCGAAGGCGTCCGGGCGTTGCCCGGCCGAACGAACCGGCAGGATTAGCGCGTGACCGCCCTCCGTCGTCCCGGCCTCCGCTTCGTGGTGGAGGCCGTCGTGATCGTGCTGACAGCCGTCGTCACCGGCCTCATGCATCTTGGCCCCTGGGGCATCGGCGGTGCGGTCGCCATCGTCTGGGTGATCGTGGCGATGCTCGAGTACTCGCTCTCGCACCCGCGCGAGCCCAAGGAATCGACGCCGTTGATCGAGACGCTTCCGCCGGTTGAGCCGGTGACGAGCGACGCGGTGCGTGTCCTCCCGAGCACGCGCCGCCCCGAGCCTGTCGAGCCCACGCCCGAGCCTGACCCCGTCGCCATCGAGCCGGAGCCGGTGGCTGTCGAGCCGGAGCGCGACCCCGAACCGGTGGCACCCGAGCCGGAGCCGGAACCGGAACCGGAACCGGATCGGGGACCGGTCGAGGCACAGCAGTGGAACGTGTGGGAGCTCGACCGTGCGCTACGGAATTCCGGGACGCTCACCGAGGAGCAGGAGTTCCTGCTGATCTACCTCCGCGACTACGCAGGCCCGGACGGGTCGTTGCCGGTCGACTTCGACGCGCTGATCCGTGAGTCGTTCGGCGACGTGCTCGGCACCCCGGCGGGATGAGGCCACACCTGGCGCAGAGAGAGGTCGCGCTTGCGGGCCTCGCGCTGCTCGCTGTGGCGGTTTCCCTTGCGGTCAGCGCGCAGACTCGCAACCCGTCTTCGACCGAGCCGCAGCGCGAGGGCTCGTACCTCGCGCTCGCCGGATCGAGTGGGCCTGCGGCGTTCGGGAGGCGCACCGCTTGCGGCGGAGTGATTCGCCCCGAGACCGTCGGCGTGTCGCATCCGACGCTCCCGTGCGGCGCGCGCGTCTTCATCACCTACAAAGGCCAAACTGTGCTCGCGCAGGTCGTCGACCGCGGCCCGTACGTCCCCGGCCGCCAGTTCGATCTGACCGACGCGCTCGCGCGCCGGCTCGGCCTGCGCGGCGTGCAAGAGATCCACTGGGCCTACGCGCGCTCGGCGTAGCTGATCCTCCGAAGCGCGGCTACAGTCCGGTCAGTGCTCGATCCCGTTCGTCGCCACGTATCCATGTAGAACCAGACCATGTGAAAGGGAGCCCGAGTTGGGGATAGGCGATCTGTCCGACGCCCCGCACGGCACCCACCTGGCTTAGTCCAGGTTCACACGGACGTGGCATCAACGGCGGAGTCAGGGCATTGGTGAGGGGAGCTTCGGCTCCCCTCACGCTTTTCCAAGCGCGCACGCGCCGAGTACCCTGACCGGCATGGTCGAACTGATCGGAGATTCCGCGCGCGGCGAGGACTTCGCCCTCGTGCGCCTGCGTGTCAACGGCGGCCGGATCGTCGATGCCGACGCGCCAGGCATCGAGGGGGATTTGCGCGGCCTGACGCTGCTCGAGGCGGCGGCTGTCGGCGGCGAGGTGCTTCCGGTCGACGCCCTCGCCAATGCAATCGGCCCCGCGGTGCGCGCCGCTGCAGATCCGCGGCGGACGGCTGTCGCGATGAGCGGCGGCGTCGACAGTGCGGTCACGTTGTTGAAGGCGGGCGAGCACGCAGTCGGCGTCACGTTGCGTCTCTGGCTCGACCCGAACGGCCCGGACTCCGAGCGCGCGTGCTGTTCCCCGAGCGCGGTGATCGCCGCACGCGAGACGTGCCACCGGCTCGGCTTCCCGCACGTGACGCTCGACCTGCGTGAGCAGTTCAGGCGCGCCGTCGTGACGCCGTTCGTGCGCGGCTACGCGCGAGGCGAGACGCCGAACCCGTGCATCCGCTGCAACGGAGGATTTCGATTCGCCGAGCTCCTCTCGTTCGCGAAGCGCGTCGGTGCAGCGCGCCTTGCGACCGGTCACTATGCGCGCATCGTCGAGCACAACGGACGGCTCTTGCTCGCGCGTGCCGCGGACGAGACGAAGGATCAGAGCTACATGCTGGCGCGGCTCGACCCGCGTCATCTCGAGCGGATTTGGTTCCCGCTCGGCGAGCAGCTGAAGACGCAGACGCGTGCGGAGGCGAGCGAGGCGGGGCTCGAAGCGGCACATCGCTCCGAGAGCCAGGAGGCGTGTTTCCTCGCCGGTGACGACTACCGCGCCTTTCTCGGGCGGCACGGCCTCGCCTCGCAGGCCGGCGCGATCGTCGACGAGGCCGGCGTGAAGGTGGGGGAGCACGAAGGCTTCTGGCGCTTTACGCCCGGCCAGCGACGTGGTCTTGGCGTCTCCGCGGCCGAGCCGCTGTACGCGGTCGGCACCGATGTGCGGACGAATACGGTCGTCGTCGGCCCTCGTAGCTCCCTTGCGCGGACGCGCGTCTCGGCGCGTGGACGTCTCTATGCGCCGGCGGGCCGCGTGACGGCGAAGCTGCGCTACCGCTCGCCTGCGGTCGCAGCGAGCGTTGAGCAGACCGCATCGGGTTTCCGCCTGCGGCTCGACGAACCGGCCTTCGGCGTCGCGCGCGGACAGGCAGCCGTTCTGTACGACGGAGACGTCGTAGTGGGGTCAGGATTGGTCACGTCCGCCGAGTCTGACTAGTCTTGCCCTCCGTGATCGTCGCCTTCTCCTTCGGGGATCTTGCCTCGCTCGCCCTCGCGATCTTCCTGCTGGCGGTCGGCGTAGGGCTTGGTTGGGCTTTTCTACGGTTGGCCGTAACTTTTGACCGACTTTCTTCGTTGATTCGTGGGGCAGAGAAGGAAGTACTTCCCGTGATCAACAAGGTCGGGGGTTCCGTGGATCGGGTCAACGCACAGCTCGACAAACTCGACACGGCGACGGACAGCGCCGTGGACGCCGTCGTTGCCGTCGACGAAGCCGTGCGCAGCGTGAGCTACGCGGTGAAGACGCCGGTGCAGAAGCTCGCCGGTCTTTCCGCCGGTGTCTCCCACGGCTGGGCGTCGCTTCGTACGCGCCGCGACTGGCACGAAGCGGTCAACGAGGGAAAGGCCGCAGCTGCGCGCCGCGAGCGGGATCTCGACGAAGAGTTGAAGGCCGCTCGCGATGACTGACGAAATCACCCTGACGATTCCGCGCGACGTCGACTTCCATGGTGTTGCGCATCTCGTTCTCGGCGGCCTCGCCGTCCGCATGGACCTGACGGTCGAGAACCTGGAAGACCTGCAGATCGCACTCGACTCGCTGCTCGGCCTCAGCGAGCTTGAACCGGGTGAGATCACGGTTCGCATGGCGCTCCGCGACGGTGCGCTCGAGGCGTGTGTCGGCCCGCTGCCCGCCAGTGTGCTCGACGAGATCGAGCGCGATCAGGACGACGCGCTGAGCCTGCGCCGCGTGCTCGACTCGACCGTCGATGACGTGCACGTTGACGGCGACACCGTGCGCCTGACCAAGAAGGTGTCTCGGGGAAGCGGCGGCGGGAATGGCTGAGGCCGACAAGCTCCTCCTTCGCCGCTATCACGAAGAAGGCGACCTGGCCGCGCGTGAGCAGCTGATCGAGCAATACATGTCGCTCGTGCGCTCGCTCGCCCGTCGCTACAGCTATCGCGGTGAGCAGCTCGACGATCTAGTCCAGATCGGGTCGATCGGCCTGATCAAGGCGATCGACCGCTTCGACGTCACGCGCGGCGTCGAGCTGACGACGTATGCGACCCCGAACATCATCGGCGAGATCAAGCGGCACTTCCGTGACCGGGGCTGGGCGGTACGTGTGCCGCGCGGCCTCCAGGAGTTGAACGTGCAGCTCTCCAAGCTCGTCGAGGGGCTCACTGTGCAGTACGGTCGCTCGCCGACGATCCCGGAGCTCGCGAAGGCAGCCGGTGTCGAGGAGGAGGAGGTGCTCGAGGCGCTCGAGTCCGGGCGTGCGTACTCGACGCTGTCGCTCTCCCAGGGAAGTGGCTCGGAGGACGGCGAGGATCTCGACCCTCTGGAGTCGCTCGGAGAGATCGAGCACGAGTACGAGGTCTCGGAGGACCGCGCGGTGCTCGCGCCGGGGTTCAAGGTGCTCGACGAGCGCGAGCGGCGCATCCTGCACCTGCGCTTCTTCGAGGGCCTCACCCAGTCGCAGATCGCACAGCAGGTCGGTATCTCGCAGATGCATGTGTCGCGCCTGATTCGGCGCGCACTCGAGAAGATCCGCGACGAGATCGCCGCGGACGAGCTCGATCCGAACCGCGCAGCCTGATCGCGTTGTTCGATCACTTACGCGTTCGCGCGTCCGACCGCGCATAGGGTCGGCTGATGAAGCTCGTCCTGACGGGCGACGCGCAACTCGCCGTGCATCACTGGGGCGAGCGCGGCGGCATCCCGATCGTGTTCTGGCACGCGCTCGGCCCCGAGACCTCGGGTGTCGAGCTCGCGGACGTGGCCCCGGTGCTTGCGAGCGCCGGCTTCCACGTGATCGCCGTGGACGGGCCGGGTTTCGGCAAATCGCCTCTCCTGCCGGCCGATCGATATGCCTCGCGTCGCTCGTCGAGCTGCTCGACGAGCTCGTCGAGGTGCTGGAGCTCGACCGCCCCGTGGTGATGGGGCACTCGTGGGGCGGGGCGATCTCCGTCCGCTACGCCGCCGCGCATCCCGAGGACGTCCGTGCGCTTGTGCTGTTCGACAGCGGCCACCTCGATTACCGAGACCTCCCGGGCGTCGACACCTCGCGCCTTGCCGAAGAGTGGGTGGCCGAGGTCGGGGCGCGCAGCGATCCCCGTCGCGCCGACGCGCGCGGGCGCGCGTTGAGCGGTCTGACCGACCCCGTCAGCGACGCCTGGCCCGCGCTCTCCGAGCACGAGATACCGACGTTGCTGTTCCTCGCCACGCTGCCGCCGCACGTTCACCAGAACCGCGAGCACATCGCCCGCTTCGAGGCCGTCGTCCCGCACGCCGATATCCGCTGGCCGGAGCACGCAAGCCACGGCCTGCTGGCCGACCTGGGAGCACCGCTGGGCGAGGAGATCGCCACCTGGCTCGTCGACCAGGGTCTCTAGCGGACAGGGCTTTCCGAGACCAGTCTCGTGGTCAGACCACGGTCACAGAAGTGGAACAAACGATCCACAGCTGAGCCTGGATCGCCTTGAACACACAAGTGCATGGTGCCTCCGGACGAGGTCTTCCGTAACCCGTCTCGTGGTCAGACCAGGGTCACGGAATTGCCACCAACATTCCACAGGGCGTCCGTACACTGTTCGGCCATGGCGATGACGACGAACGAGCTGCGCGCGGCATTTCAGCTCTTCTACGAGGAGCGGCAGCATCTGCGGGTGGCAGGGCACTCGCTGATTCCGCCGCCGGACGACCAGTCGACGCTCTTCATCATCGCCGGCATGCAGCCGTTCAAGCCGTACTTCCTGCGCACGAAGGAGCCGCCGTCGAAGCGCGTCGTGAGTGTCCAGCCGTGCCTCCGCGCAGGCGGCAAGGACAACGACCTCGACGAGGTCGGGCGCACCGACCGGCACTGCTCCTTCTTCGAGATGATGGGCAACTTCTCGTTTGGCGACTACTACAAGGACGAGGCTGTCGACTTCGCGTGGGACTGGGTGACCGGCGTGCTCGAGCTCGACGCCGATCGGCTCTGGGCGACCGTGCACGAGGGTGATCCGATGCTGGAACTGGGCGAGGACGAGGTCGCGATCGCTGCGTGGGAGCGCAAGGGCATCCCGCCGGAGCGCATCGTGCGGCTCGGCAAGGACAACTTCTGGCAGTCCGGCGAAACCGGGCCCTGCGGCCAGTGCAGCGAGATCTTCTACGACCGCGGTGAGAAGTACGCCTGCGGCGACCCGGACTGCGGCCCCGGCCACTGCGACCGGATCATGGAGATCTACAACCTCGTCTTCATGGAGTACAACCTCGAGCCGGGCAACGTCCTCGTGCCGCTCCCGACGCCGAACGTCGACACCGGCAACGGCCTCGAGCGCACCGCGTGCGTGCTCCAGGACGTGAGCTCCGTGTTCGACACCGACGGGTTCCAGCTGATCATGCAGTGGGTCGAGCGTGAGTCCGGGGTCGCGTACGGCGACAGCGACGTCTCTCAGCGCGCGCATCGCGTGCTCGCCGACCACGGTCGCGCCGTCAGCTTCCTGATCGCGGAAGGCGTCGAGCCTTCGAACGAAGGGCGCGGCTACATCTGCCGGCGGCTGCTGCGCCGTGCGATCTACCAGGCGAAGCGCATCGGCCTCGAAGGCCTGCACCGCCTGCCGGCCGTCGTGATCGAGCAGATGGGCGAGGCCTATCCCGCTCTTCGCGAGCACGCGACGGACATCGAGCGCATCGTGCGCGCCGAGGAGGAAAAGTTCTCAGAGACGCTCGCGCGCGGCATGAAGGTCTTCGACGACCTCGCCGGCAAGGAGGCGATCAGCGCCGACGACGCGTTCGCGCTCGTCGCGACCTACGGGTTTCCGATCGAGCTCGCACAGGAGCTCGCGGAGGAACGTGGGCAGCCGATCGACATCGACGGCTTTGACGACCTGATGACCGAGCACCGCGAGATCTCGCGCGGTGACGGCGAAGGCTCGAGCCAGCAGGCCGCGGCCCAACTGGTCGGCCCGGGGCATCCGGAAACAGGGTTCGTCGGCTACTCCAAGACGCGCGTGCTCACAACCGCGGTCGACGCGGCGCCGGCAGATGGAACACGGCAATTCGTGAAGCTCGAGCAGAGCCCCTTCTACGCCGCGAGCGGGGGTCAGGTTGCCGACCACGGCTACCTCGTGGTCGACGGCGAAAACCTGCGGATGGATGTGGTGGATGTGCTCAAGTTCGGCGACGACCAGGTGCTGGTCGTCGACCTGGGCGAACATGCACCGCTGACACCGAGTACGCGCGTCGAAGCGGTCGTGAACTGGAGCGACCGGTTTCCGACGCAGGCGAATCACACTGCAACGCACCTCTTGCACCAGGCGCTTCGCGACGTCCTCGGCGATCACGTCAAGCAGGCCGGCTCGGCCGTGCGGCCCGACAAGCTGCGGTTCGACTTCACCCACGACAAGCAGCTCACGCCGGCCGAAAGGGAACGCGTCGAGCGCATCGTGAACGAGAAGGTCTTCGAGGCGATCCCGGTGCGCACGTTCGTGACGCCGATCGAAGAGGCGCGGAAGCTCGGCGCGATGATGCTCTTCGGCGAGAAGTACGGCGCCGAGGTTCGGGTGGTCGAGATCGGCGACTACTCCACCGAGCTCTGCGGCGGGACCCACGTCCGCTCGACCGCCGAGATCGGACCGTTCGTGATCCTGAGCGAAGGCTCCGTGGGGAGCGGCGCGCGGCGCATCGAGGCCGTCACTGCAGGCGAAGGTTGGACGGTGCTCGAGGGACGCTCGAAGGAGCTCGAGGAAGTGCGTGCCGAGGTCGAGCAGCTCAAGCGCGAGGCCAAGAAGCCGAGGGCGGCGGCGAGCGGCCCCGAGGTCGTCTGGGAGGACAAACAGGACAAGGTCTACGTCGCCGAGGTGAGCGGTGCGAACGGCAGCGGCCTCCGCGACTTCTCCGACCAGGTGCGCCAGCGCGAGGACGTCCTGGCCGTCGTGCTCGCCTCCGCGGACGATGGCAAAGTCGCGCTCGTCGTGAACCTCGACAAGTCACTGACCGACCACCTCGACGCGGTGGCGATCGTGCGCGAGCTCGGCCCGATCATCGGCGGCGGCGGCGGCGGACGCCCGAACCTTGCGGAGGCGGGCGGCAAGAACGTCGGCGGGGTGCGTGACGCGCTCGCCGCCGGTCGCGACAAGCTCGTCGCCGCGCTCAGTTGAAAGTGCTCGCGCTCGATTTCGGCTCCGCACGCACCGGTGTCGCGGTCTCCGATCCCACCGGGATGGTCGCACGCCCCGTGACGACCATTGAGCGGGCGGCGACCGATGCCGGTTTTGCGAAGCTGTTGGACGTGATTGCTGCGGAGGAGCCCGAGCTCGTCGTCGTCGGGATGCCGCTGACCCTGCGCGGTGAGCACGGGGAGCAGGCCCGCGAGACAGATGTCTTCATCGACCGACTGCGCGCCGCCGTCGAGACGCCCGTCGAGACCTACGACGAGCGGTTCACCTCGGTGCTCGCGGGCGGGGACGACGCGCGGGCAGCCGCTCACCTGCTCTCCAGCTACCTCGAGTGGCGGGGCGGCAGCTGATGATGCCGATGGAGAAGCCGCGCGGGCCTTCACCGGAGCAGATCCGCCGGCGTCGGATCGCCGCCCTCGTGGCGATCGTCGCTGCGCTGATCGCCGTCGTTATCGCCGTGGTGATCGCGCTGCCCCATGTCCGCAGTTCGACCGCCGTCACGCCGACCGTCGTTCCGCCGCCGAAGCCGTTCCGGGTCGTCTTCCCGGAGGGGTTCACCCGGAAGCAGATGATCCCGCGCGTTGAGGCGGTGGCGAAGATTGCTGAGCGCAAGAAGGGCGGTGCCATCGTGCTCAATGGCAAGGCTTACGCACTCGCCACGAAGCGCGCGGTGCTGCCGTGCTTCAAGCCGAGCCGCCAGACGAACCTCGAGGGGTTCCTCTTCCCGGCCACCTACGACTTCCTCGCGACCACCACCGCGCGCCAGCTGGCGAACGAGCAGTTGCACACCTTCTGCGTCAGATGGACCGGACTCGACCTCTCGTATACGCGCAAGAAGAACCTCACGCCGTACGACGTGCTGATCATCGCGTCGATGGTCGAGAAGGAAACGCTTGCGCCCGATGAACGCCCGCTCGTCGCGGCGGTCATCTACAACCGGCTGCACCAGCGCATGCCGCTCGGCATCGACGCGACACTGCGCTATGGGTTCGACATCCCGCCGACGAAGTCGATCCTCCAGTCGCAGCTCGACAGCAGCAATCCGTACAACTCGCGCAAGCTCCTCGGGCTCCCGCCGACGCCGATCGCGAATCCCGGACTGGCGTCGATCCAGGCAGCAGCACATCCCGCAAAGGTGGACTACCTCTACTTCGTGCGCAAGCCCGATCGGGTGCACCACTTCTTCACCGCGAGCGACACGGAGTTCGCGCGGTACGCGTGCGCGCACGGATACGGCTGTTAGATGGATGATTCCCCATTGAGAGCACCTGCGGCTGGGGGCCTGCACGCGGCGCATCGCGGCCGCCTCGCCCGGCACCAAGGCCAACCGGCCTTGGCCCCGGTCGAGTCAGCCACGCTGCTTGGTGCAGACCCTCCCCGCAGGCACTCCATGAGGAATCAGCCATCTTGAACCACGTCGGGCTGATCGGCCATCCGGTGTCGCATTCGCTCTCACCGCGGATGCAGAACGCCGCCTTTGCGGCGCGCGGGCTCGACTGGGACTACACGGCGCATGATGTGGTGGACGCGCTCGCGGGCGTTGCGTCGCTGCGCGAGCTCGGGTTCGTGGGCGCGAACGTCACGATCCCGCACAAACAGGCCGTCGTCGCAGCGTGCGACGAGGCCGACGGTGACGCCGTGAACACGCTCGTGTTCCGCGACGGCCGCGTGCTCGGCTTCAACACGGACAAGGAGATCCTGGCCGGCATCTCCGCGGAGCACGCCTGCGTGATCGGCGCGGGGGGCGCTGCACGGACACTCGCGCCGGCGCTCCCGGCGGACACCCGTATCTACTCGCGCTCGACCCGGTGGCCGCCCGACTCCAGTGGCTGCGACCTGATCGTCAACGCGACGCCCGTGCGCGTCGAGGTGCTCGTCGAGCTCCACGCCGGACAAACGGTGGTCGACCTCGCCTACGGGCCGGAGGAGACCGCGCTCGTCGCGGCGGCTCGTGCTGCCGGATGCGAGGTGGTCGACGGTCTCGAGGCACTCGTGCGCCAGGGGGCTGCGAGCTTCCGGCTCTGGACCGGCCTCGAGCCTCCGCTCGACGCCATGCGCAACGCCGTCAGGATCTAGACCACGCGAACGCGGCACCGGCAGCCGCGAGCAGCAAGCCGGCCGCGACGGCGATCGTCGAGGCCCCGTTGCGTTTCGGTGCAGTCACGACTGCGACCGGTGGAGCCGTGGGCGGCGTGCCGCTGCGATAGACGTAGGTCGTGTGATTCGCGCCCGAGGGGTCGGGGTTCCCGAGGAACGTCTCGTACTGACGGATGCGTGCGATCGTCAGCGACGCCTTGGTGGCCCGCGCCAGGAGCTGGCGGCCCGACAGCCCGGTGGTCGGCGCAAAGAACAGCCGGCCCGAGCTCGCCGGCGTGGCGGTCAGGCGGACCGGCCCGCCGCCGCGGATCGCCAGCCTGCCTTCGACGATGGCGTCGACCTCGTGCCCGCCGACCGTTCCGGTGACGAGCAGCGGGACGACCACGCGTTGGCCCAGCGGCTTGGGCTTCGACGTGACGTATGCACCACCGCTCGTCGGCTGCCGTCCCAGGGTCACCTGGCGGCGGAGCTGCGCGAGGTACTTGACCAGGGGAGCCGCGACGGCGTCGGCAGTAAAGGAGCCTGCGACGACCGCGGTCGTGTTGACGAGCGTGACGCGCCCCGGCGCGACCTCGATGCGCAACGGGAGCGCCGCGCCCGCGATGCTCGGATCGAGGGTCGCCCGGGCGATCAGCGTGCGCCGGCCCGGGTTGAAGCCGGCCCAGAGGATCGAGGCGGCGCGAAGCCCCGGCGTCGACGCCGACCCCGGCGCTGCTTCGACGTCGAGCACCGGGGCACCGATCGTCAAGAAGTAGTCGCCGACCACCCCGACGTCGAGCCGTTGGGTGGCGTGGATCGCGAACGGTGCGCCGCTCGTGTCGACGGCGACCTCCACCTTCGTCGTCGCGTCCACCCGGTGCCGGTACCCCTCGCTCGTCTGTGATGCCCCGCCGCCGAGTGGCGGCGCGGGCGACAGTTGTGCAAGCGGCGAAGGGAGTGTGACGTAGTCGCCGCGGGGGGCCGCCTGCGCGCTTGCCGCGACGGCGAGCCCGATCACCACCGCGACTGCGAGGTGCTTCATCGCGTTTGTGGAAGCGCAGGGAGCGTGGCGGACAGCGGATCGTCTTTCACCGGGGCATAGACCATGTCGTGGAAGCGCGCGAAGTAGATGTCGTCGTCGACGACGCCCTCGTGGTTGTGTCGGTTGAACGCGCGCTGGTCACCGTTCGCACCTTCGGTCGTCACCTCGTTCAGCGCAGCGGTCGCCTTCGCCCGGTCGGTCGACGCCGCTCTGAGCAATGCGGCCGCGACCAGGTTCACGAAGTCGTATGCGTACATCGCGGACTCCGGCGGGACGATCACCGGGCGACCGTCGCTCGTCTTGACCCCGACGCGATCGACGCCGAACGAAGACTCGTACTTCTGCTGGAACGTGAGGAAAGGCCCCGTCCCGATTTCCGCGGTCAGCCGTCCGCCCGCGAACGTGAGCCCGTTCAGCCACTGCGGATGGTCGGCAAGTTGCTGGCGCACGAACGGGTCTGCCCCGGAAGGCGGAGTGAACACGGGGACGTTCCAACCCGCGGAGCGCGCGGCGGTGATCACGGCGGCGATCGTCGCGGGGCGCCCCCAGACGAGGAGGCCCGTTGCACCGGCGCGACGGGCGCGGAGCACCTGTGGCCCGAGATCGAGTGCGTCGGAGGGCAGCGTCAGGTCGATCGCCACCGACGAGCGGTTTCGCGAGAAGGCGGACGCGAGCGCGCGCTTGCCTGCCGCTCCGTAGTCGGAGTCGTCGTGCAGCAGCGCGAGCTTCAGACCCTTCGGGATGAGGTACTCCGCGAGCCGGAACGCGAGCCCGTGATCGCTCGGTGCAATCCGGAAGACGTTCGGTCGCGCGACCGGATCGACGATCTGACGGCCTCCCTCGAACACGACGCCGACGGCCATTGAGGCGTCGTTCGCGATGCGCCACGACGCATCGATGCCCGTGCCTTCGTCGACGACTGCGATCGCGTGTTGCCCGACAGCCCGTCGCATGTTCGCGACTGCGCGCGCGGGGGAGAGCGCCGTGTCCATCGTCGTCACGCGCAGCTCATACGTCTTGCCGTCGATCCGGATCCCGTTCGCGTTCACTTCGCCCGCCGCGAGCCGCGTGCCATTCTCGATCGTCCGCCCGAGGTACGGCGAGCGCGAGAACGGGGCGTTGACCACGATCGTCAACGCTTCGCGTTGCGTCGCCTTCGACGTGCTGCCGCAGCTCGTGAAGATGAGTGGGGCGAAGCAGAGGAGGAGAATGCGGCGCACGGCGCGGGCCAGTCTAGAGGGCGTGGCGGCCCAGGTAGGCGGCGCGAACCGCTTCGTCGGCAGCGATCGTATCCGGCGTTCCGTCGGCGATCACGCGGCCGGCGTCGAGCACCACGATCCGGTCGGCGAGGCTGCGCACGACGCCCAGATTGTGCTCGACGACGAGCAACGCGAGCCCCTCCGACCGCAGCGAGCGCAGGAGCTCGGCCATCCGGGCCGCCTCTGCCGCGGACGCACCCGCGGTCGGCTCGTCGACGAGCAGCACCGACGCACCTGTCGCATACGCAGACGCGAGCATCAGTGCGCGCTGGTCGCTGACGGGCAGTTCTCCCGCCGGCACGTGGTCGGGAATCGCAAACCGGTCGAGGAGCCCTCTCGCGTGTTCCACATATGCGGCTTCCTCGGCGCGTGCCTGCGGCGTTGCGAATAGCGAGCGGATCCATCCACTGCGACGCCGGTGCCGCGCTGAGGCGACGAGGATGTGTTCGAGCGGCGTCAGCGTCAGGAAGACCGCCGTCGACTGGAGCGTGCGCGCAACCGCGCCCGACGGCGCCCCGATCGTGCCGGCGTCCGGTGCGATCGTGCCCGCGAGCATGCGTAGCACCGTTGTCTTGCCCGAGCCGTTCGGGCCGACCAGCGCGGTGATCTTCCCCGGCTCGACGGCGAGCGTCACGTCATCCGCCGCAACGATGCTCTCGAACGACTTGCGGAGCCCCGTTGCTTCCAGCGTCGCCGGTTGCATACGCCCGGGGCCGGCTCCGTGTGCACCGCGCCGCCGCCCGCGCTCCGGACGGACGATTCCTTCCCAGCCGAGCGAGACGATACCGAGCAGCATGATCGCTGCGAGCAAGGTGTGCGCCCGCGCGGCGGCGATGTTCTCCAGACGGCCGATCGCGTCCGCCGCGACGGAAAGAACGCCCAGGACGAGCATTCCGGCCGGCGGGCCGAGTGGCGACAGCGCGCCGCCGACGAGCACGACGACGAAGAGCCGGAAGGAAAGGAATGGGCCGTACTGCGACGGATCGCCGACGCCCGCAAGTTGAACTGCGAGCGCGCCGGCTGTCCCGGCGACGGCACCCGAAGCGGCGACGGCTGCGGCACGCAAGCGAAGAACCGGCACGCCGAGTGCCACCGCCGCCGGCTCACGCTCACGCGCAGCGGCGAGACGCAACTCGATCGGCGAGCGCGCGAGGGCGACGTAACCCAGGGCGGCGAGACCCGTCAGAACGAGCGCGAGCTCGTAGTGCTGCACCGCTGTCGGGCCGCCGCTGACCACGATGCCTTGCGAGCCGCCGAGGAACCATGTGATCGACTGCAGCGCGAAGGCGACGAGCCACGCAACGATCCAGGTCGCAGCGGCAAAGCCGGCGCGCGGCAACCGTGCGAAGGCGTAGCCAACGACCCAGGCAGCCAGCCCGCCGCCGACGCCGCCGGCCAGAGCGGCGAGCGGTGTCGGCACTCCCGCGGCGAGGAGGTGCGCGCCGACGACGGCGCCGATTGCGACAAAGGCGCCCTGGGCGAGCGACGGCAGGCCTGCGATTCCGACGGTGAACGCGAGCCCGACTGCCGCGCACGCGAGGTAGAGACCGTCAGCGAGGTCGGCCGTGCGTGCCTCGCCGAACGCGAGCGGCGCGAGTGCTGTGATCGCGAAAGACGCGGACGCGATCGTCCAGCGGCGGCGCCAGGAGGCGCGGAGCTCGCGGTAGGCAGCCGCGAAGGCGCTCACTCGAGCGTCTCCATCATCGCGCGGGCGCGCCAGGCGAACAGGCAGAGCCCGAGCGTCAGCGGGACCACATCCCGGTAGGCAGGCCCGAGCTCGACGCCGCCGAGGTGCGCGGAGGTGACGGTCGCCTGGATCAGGCCGAGTGCGATGCCGGCAGCGAGCGCGCGCCGCGGGTCGAACCACACGACGGCAGCTGCAAGCAGGCCGTAGAGCCCGTAGCGAGCGGCGGCGTCGACATCGAACGCCGCCGAGGGGGCGGCGAAGATCGCAGCGAGGCCGGCCCACACGCCCGCGAGGGCAAACGCGAGCCCGACCAGACGTGCCACGGGCAGACCGACGAGGACGGCCGCATCAAAGTCCTGGGCGATCGCCTCCAGCGCACGTCCGAACCGTGTGCGCTGCAGCAGCGCCGCGCCGAGCGCTGCGAGCCCGAGCGCGGCTGCGGCGACGAAGACCGTGCGCACCTGGATCGTCGCGCCGCCGACGTGCCAGAAGCCGCCGTCGGCAATGCGCCGAAACGGCAGCGGATCAGGGAAGACGTACGCGGGCCGGTCGAAGAACACGACGAGCAGCGTGCGCACCGCGAACGCGACGGCGAGCGACGCGCCGACCCAGCCGATCACGGATCCGCGCGCCCGATACGGCTCGATCGCGAGGAAGTAGGCGCCGGCGCGCGCGCCCGCCGTGACGAGCAGGCCGACCGCGAGCGCGAGCAGGAAGCGACCGCCGCCGACGCTCGTCTGCGAGACCGGCCCGGAGCCCGCAGCGACGAGCAGCGTCACGAAGACGCCGAGCGCGATCAGCTCGCCGAAGGCGAAGTGCACAACCCCCGTGAGGCGGAAGACGAGCGAGTGCCCCACGGCGACGAGGCCGTACACGGCCCCGGCCGCGAAGCCGCTCGCGAGGATCTGAAGTGCGACCGCCACGCGCGCCCACTCTAGGGGCGCGTGGCGGTCGTCACCTCGTCAGGCGGGCATGCCGCCGCCCCCGCACGAGTGCGGGGGCGGCGGATGTCGTCGTTCGGATGCGGCCTAGCAGTAGGTCGCGATGACTGTCCCGGTGCCTGCATGGCCGGGGTTCGCGTCGTAGCCGGGATTGGTCTGCACGATCACGATGTGGACCGTGTTCCCGGAGATCGTCGAGCCCGACTGTGAGATCGAGCTGGAGACGATCACGCCCATGAGCGCGGGCAGCGGGCCGGCAGGCGGCGGCGGGCTGTTGCCCGGGGCCGTCGTCCAGTTCACGCCGCACGCGGGGCTCGCCGGTTCGCGAGCGAAGCCCTTGAACGCCGCCGGTGCGCTTCCGCCGGAGAGCGAGTTGAGCTTCCACCACTGAGCGCCCCAGAACGTGACCGCTCCGACCGCACTGCGGTCACCGACAACGAACGCTCCTCCGCCGGTTCCCATGGTGAACACGGTTGCGGTCGTGGTGGAGCTGTTGTTCCCCGGGTTTTGGTCCGGGTTGTCCGACGATGCGGACGCGGTGTTCGACACGCTCGAGCCCGAGGTCGAGACCGTGCCGTGGATCGTGATGGTCGCGCTCCCACCCGATGCGATGTCGCCGAGGCTGCAGCTGAAGCTGCCCGAGCAACTGCCCTGCGACGGCGTCGCGGTGGCGCCGGTGATCGAGGCTGAGATGGAATCGGTCACCACGACGTTGTGCGCGGTCGCGGGACCGTTGTTGGTCACCATGACCGTGTAGGTGATCGGCCCACCGTTCGCCACGAATGCCGGACCGACCTTCACGACCGAGAGGTCGGCGAACCGGATGATCCAGTGCTTCGTCGCGGTTGCCGTGGGCTCACCCGAGTCGCACGTTCCGCTGCTGTCCTTGTCGTAACAGGCGGTGATCGTGTCGTCGCCGGCTGCGGTGCCCGTGTACGTGAACGAGGCGTCGCCGCCTGCGTTCGTCGTACCGGTGCCGGATGTCGTGTTCGCGCCTGTCACCGAGAAGAGCACCGATGCACCCGACACGGGACCGTTTCGATCCGTGACGTTCGCGGTGACCGTGTGTGTTGTTCCGACGTCGTTCGTCGCGTCGCTCGGCGTGAGCGCGATGTCACTGCGTCCGCCGCCGAAGATGCACGAGCCGTCCGGGATCTCCCAGGCGTTGAGGACGTTGTCGTATGCGTCCTTTGACCACATCGCACCCTTGCCGGGGAAGCTGATGTTGTCGCACTCCATGTCCTCGAGCCGCGCCGGGAACGAAGCGAAGAACGTAGGCGCCGACGAGAAGTCCTTCGGGCTGGTGTAGATCGTCGAACCGCCGTTGTTCGCGAGGTAGAGGAGCGGCCCGCCGACGGCGATGCCGGAGTTGCCGTAGCCCCCGAGGCCTCCGCCCCATCCGTGACTGTTGAGCAACGTGCCGGTGATCGAATAGTGCTCGGTCGTCGACGAAGCGTCTGCACTCGACCAGATCGTGTCGTCGCTTCCGTCGTATGCGAGACCGTCGGTGCACCCGCTGGTGTTGAAGAGCGGAGTGAACGTGTTGGTCGTCATGTCGATGGTTCCGACGACGGAGCCTGCGTTCTGGCAGGCCCAGAGGACGCCACGACCGCTGTCCCACGCGATCGCGCCGAAACCACTCGCGCCGGAAATGGTGTTGACGGCGACCTGGTGGCCGTCGACTGGGCTGACAGCAACGATCTTGCTATCGCTCCAGCACGAGAGCAGCAGGTTGGTTCCGTCGAATGCAAGGCCCGTGCCGATGCTAGGACACGCCGTGCCACTGGTGTCCCCCGTGATCTGCCGTAGCGAGTCGCCGTTTGCGGCCGACGCAAGGCCGGTCCACGCGAGCGCGCAAAGAGCCACGGCGAATGTCGTGACGAGTTTCCGCATCTTCAGTTCGCTCCCTCGGTTTGATGACACTCCCGGGGCCAAGCGTCAGGCCGAACGGCTCGCCGGTCAATCGGATGGCTGCCGTAGGGCGACCGTCCTACGGCGCTTGCATCAGACATCGGGAAGAAAGAGGATGGGAGCCGCGTCTCGCTTTCGAGACCGGAGGGAGGGCACATTGGCTTTGAACCGCGGGATCGGCAGAACGGTCCTGATCGCAGATGACGATTGCCTGACCCTTGCGCTGATCGAGCACTCGCTCGACGCTGCCGGGTACGAAACGTGCGCTGCCGGCTCCGGTTCAGACGCGATGGCGATTCTCGCCGAGATCCCAGTCTGTGCAGCGGTGCTCGACGTGAACCTTCCGGGTCGATCGGGGTACGAGATCTGCCGTGAGGTTCGCCGCCTTTACGGCGGCTCGGCTCCTGTCCTCCTCGTCTCCGGTGAGCGGACAGAGGCCTACGACCGCGTTGCCGGTCTCCTGATCGGGGCCGACGACTATCTC
>JBKJQL010000216.1:0-8407 GCA_046594035.1 Gaiellaceae bacterium | reverse complement strand
CGCGAAGCACTCACTCGACGGAGCGACGAACCCCGGCGATCTGGTCCCGGCGCCTGCCGGCGGGTGTCCGGCGTCGAAGGGCGTCTTGACGGCCTTCAACAGCTCACAGAACGGCGGCGGAGACGGCAAGGGCGACGGCGGGGGGGGCGGCGGAGACGGCGGGGGCGGCGGCGGAGGGGGCGACGACGAGCACGGCGGCGGTTGCGACGACCAGAACAGCAGCAGCGTCGTCCAGAACAGCAGTAACAGCAGTAACAGCAGCAACAGCAGCAAGGGAGGCGGGGACGGGCACGGCGACGGCGACGATGACGACGACGATCACTGCGGCGGCGGGAGCGGTGACGACCAGTACGGGCACGGCTTCCCGATCTGTCATCGCACGGGCTCGACGAGCAACCCCTGGATCCTGCTGATCGTCCCGTTGAGTGCGCTGCCTGCGCACATCGCCCACGGGGACATCGTCCCGGCGCCCTCCTCGGGCTGCCCGACCTCCTCGCACGGCGGCGGCCGGACGACATCGATCAACTTCTCGGTCAGTCCTTCCTCGCCGCAGATCGGCTCCAAGCTCTCGTTCGTCATCCATGTCACGTCGACGCCGAGTGGGCTCCCACTGGGCGCCGCGACCTGTTACGACGGGACGCAGCAGTTCGACACGACGCCGCTCCTGCTCGGTGTGGGTCTCTGCACGGAGACGATCACGACAGGCGGGCCGCACGTGATCAAAGCGGTTTTCATCCCCTTCGACCAGACGCAGTTCACGAGCTCGGTCAGCGCGAACGTGACGGTCAACGTGGCGAAGACCGCCGCGAATGCAACGCTCGTCTCGAGCGTCTCGCCGAGCTCGAGCGGCGCGCCCGTCACGTTCACGGCCACCGTCGCCGGGCCGACTTCGACCTCGACCGTCCCGGCGGGCAACGTGCAGTTCTTCGACGGAACAGTCGCACTCGGCGCCGCGGTTCCGCTCGCGGCCGGCGTCGCAACGAAGTCGACCTCCGCGCTGACTGCGGGCTCGCACGCGATCACTGCCGTGTACGCAGGCGACGCGACGTACGACACCGCGACGAGCGCCGTGGTGACACAGGTCGTCCATGCGCTCTCGCAGGTCGCCGTGACGACGAGCCTCACGCCGTCGGCCTACGGCGTGGCGGTCACGTTCACGGCCACGGTCTCCCCGCAGCCGCCGGCAACCGGGATCCCGACCGGCACCATCCAGTTCCTCGACGGCGCAACCGCAATCGGCAGCGCAACCCTCGCGGCCGGCGCCGGGACGCTGACCACCTCCGCCCTGACGCCCGGTACGCACACGATCACGGTCGCCTACGCCGGCAGCACCTCGCTCGACCCAGCCACGAGCCCGGCACTCAGCCAGGTCGTCGGCAAGGCGACACCGACGATCGCGCTCACCACGAGCGCGGCATCGGCCCCCGTCGGTGGGAACGTCACATTCACGGCGACGCTCGGCGGGCCGTTGGCTGCGAAGCCCACGGGAACGGTGCAGTTCCTCGACGGCGCGACGACGATCGGCTCCGGGACGCTCTCGGCGGCCGGGACTGCAACGTTCTCGACGAGCGCTCTCTCGCTCGGCGCACATTCGATTACCGCCGTGTACACGGGCGACACGCAGTACGTCAGCCGGACGAGCAGCGTGGTCGCGCAGACGATCGTCGCGACGCCGACGTCGATCGCCTACACCGGTGCGGCGACAGGCACGTACGGCCAGCCGCTGAACCTCAACGCGACGCTGGCGAACGGGCCTCCCGGAGCGACGCTGACCTACACGATCTCCGGCGGCGGGGGCAGCACGACGGGCACGGCCGGCACGCCCGCGCCGATCACTCCGGCCTGGAAGGGCACGCGGACCCTGACGATCAACTACGCCGGCGACGTCGGGCATCTCGCGTCGAGCGCGACGGCGACGCTGACGGTCAACGTGCCGACGGCCATCGCGGTGACGAGCAGCGCCAACCCGTCCTCGATCGGTCAGACGGTGACGTTGACGGCGACGCTGACGGCGCCGTCGGCGATTCCCAGCGGTTCGGTGATCGCGTTCAGCGAGGGCAGCACCACCTTGTCGTCGGCGACCGCAAACGCCAGCGGGGTCGCCTCGATGTCTCTCTCCTCGCTGTCGCCCGGAGCGCACGTGATCACCGCGGCGTATGCGGGCAACGGCGGGGCGAACTTCCTGGGCTCGACCGGAACCCTGACGCAGACGGTCAACAAGCTCGCCACCTCCGTCACCTATACGGGTCCCTCGACCGTGGTTGCGGGGCACTCCGTGACCTTCACCGCAACCACGTCCAACGTGCCCGAAGGATCGTCGGTCGTGTTCACCTATCCGGGCGGCGGCACGGTGAGCGGCAGTGTCCACTCGAACAGCGTCAGCGCGTCGACGACGGCGAACTGGACCCCCGCGAGCGGATCGACCGTGACCGCGTCCTACGCCGGCGACAGCACGCACGCGCCGTCATCCGGCAATGGCACGATCACGCTGCTTGCATCGACCACCGCTTCGATCAGCGTGTCGGCCTCGCCGAACCCGGTCAACTCCGGCCAGCCGGTGACACTCAACGCGACGCTCACCTCGGGTGACGGCACGAAGCCGGTCGGAGCGGTCGCGTTCACCGACAACACCGTTCAGGTGGCGGCGGCGACGCTCACCGGCTCGAGCTTCACGGGGTCGGCGTCGTACACCCCGCTCGGCATCGGCGCGCACTCGATCGTCGCCACGTTCACGAGCTCCAACACTGCGCACTGGCCGAACACAACGAGTGCCGCCTACATCGAGACGGTCGGGAAGCTGGCGAGCACCATCGGTCTCACGGCCAGCGCAACTGCGGTGAGCACCGGCGCCAACGTGACGTTCACCGCGACGGTCGCGGCGGCGCCGCCGTTCAGCGGCACGCCCACCGGCACCGTCCAGTTCTACGACGGAGCGACGTCGATCGCCACGCGGACGCTCGCAAGCGGCGTCGCGACGTTCTCGACGACAGCGCTGACCGCCGGCTCCCACTCGATCACCGCGGTCTACGCGGGCGACGCCACCTTCGACGTCAAGACGAGCTCCGCGGTCTCGGTAGCCGTTGGTCAGATCGCGACGACCACTGCACTCTCGACCCTTCCCGTGAGCCCGCAGGTCGGCAACTCGGTCACGATCACCGCCCTCGTCACCGGCGCCAGCCTGCCCGTCACGACCGGCACCGTCACCTTCAGCGCCTTCGGCGTCACGCTCGGCACCGCCGCGGTGAACGCGACCGGCCGCGCCTCTGTGACCGCCACCGCGCCGTTTGCCGGGACGTTCCCGCTCACGGGCTCGTACACGCCCGCCTCGAGTTCTTACTTGCCGAGCACCGGCACGCTCAGCGTCACCGTCCAGAGCTAGACCCGACGATGACCACGAACGAATGTCCGCAGTCTCTCGTCTTCGCGACGGAGATCGACGTCCTCCCTCCTGACCGCGTCGTCACGCGGCGCGACCGGTACCTCGTGGTTTCCTCGCCGAGCAACCCGGCGCACCACTGGGGCAACTTCCTGATTTTCGACGCGCCGCCTGAAGCAGGCGACGCGGAGCGGTGGGAGCAGCTGTTCGAAGACGAGTTCGGCGACCAGCCCGGCGTGCGGCATCGGACGTTCGGGTGGGACCGCACAGATGGAACCGCCGGACGAGCGCGGGAAGAGTTCGTGCCACGCGGTTACGACCTGGAGGAGACCGCCGGCCTCGTCGCAGAGCCCGGTCACCTGAATGACCACCCGCGTGCGAACCCGGACGTGATCGTCCGCGCGCTCGACCCGTCACCGGGCGCTGACGCAGAGCTCTGGGCGGCGGTGGTCGAGCTGCAGGTGGCGGGCCGCGACGAGGGCCACCCCGAGGAGAGGTATCGCATGTTCACGCTCGCGCGGCTCGGCGACCGCCGTGAGCACTTCCTCGCGGGCCGCGGAGCGTGGTACGTCGCGCTCGATCCCGCGAGCGGTGAGATTGCCGCGAGTTGCGGGATCGTCGTCACGAGCGGCCGCGCCCGGTTTCAGGTCGTCGACACCGCGCTCGCGTACCGGCGGCAGGGCATTTGCTCGCGCCTGATCGTCGACGCCGCACGACACTCGGTTGCCGCACACGGAGCTGAAAGGTTCGTGATCGCAGCCGACGCGAACTACCACGCGCTCGGCTTGTACGAGTCGCTCGGCTTCAGGCCGCGGGAGCGCGTCTTCGGCGTGTGCCGCTGGCCGCGCGGGGCACTAGCGCGCTCGATCCCGCGACGGGCGCTCCTCGTTTGACTTGCCGAGCCGCGGTGTGAGAAACTGTGGTCGCCGTTTGCTGTAAACGTTTACAGCAACCCATTTCGCAATTCAATCAGGGGGTTCCCCAATGCTCTCGCACGTCCTGAAGGCCGCCCGCTGGGCGGCTGTGCTGACGCTGGTCGCGCTCGTCCCGATCCTGGTCGGTTCGAGCGGCGCCGCGTCGATTGCGCCCGGAACGCTCAGTTCCGCATCGTTCCGCTCCACGACCCTGGGCGAGAACATCTCGTACAACCTCTACCTGCCTGCGGGCTACTCGAGCACCGCGAAGCACTACCCGGTCCTCTACCTCCTGCACGGCCGGGGCGACTCGATGGGCGCATGGACACAGGTGAAAAGCACCCTCGACCGCATGATCGCCGACGGGTCGATCCCGCCGACGATCGCCGTCATGCCCGATGCGCCGTGGAGCAGCAGGGCGAGCTACTACGTCGACTCCGCCTATCGCGGCGCGGATCCCGGCCGGCCGGTGGAGAAGGCGTTCACGACCGACCTGATCAACCACGTCGACGCGACATATCGCACGCTCCCGAGTCGCGACGGTCGCGTCGTCGGCGGGTACTCGATGGGCGGCTACGGCGCGATGCGCTACTCGATCGCGCATCCCGATCTCTTTGCGGCGTCGATCGTCCTCAGCCCGGCCGTCTACATCCCCACGCCGCCGAAGGACTCAAGCACGCGCGAGTTCGGTGCGTTCGGGCAAGGGAAATCGCTCTTCGTCGACTCGATCTATCGCGACCTCAACTACCCCGCGGAGTTCCAGCGGTTCAGTGCGAAGAACCTCCAGTCGCACATGTTCATCGCGGTCGGAGACGACGAGTACCAGAACCCGAATCCGGTCGACTACACCCACGATCTCGACCTCGAAGCGCACTTCCTCTACAAGTGGGCCGAGCGCACGCCCAAGATGTCGTCGGAGCTCCGCGTGATGAACGGCGGTCACGACTGGAACGTCTGGGGCCCGGCGTTCGAAGAGGGCGCCAAGTATGCGTTCCGGTACGTCGCGCGGCCGGAGGTCACGATCATGAAGGCCACGCTCACCGGTACTGCGGGTGAGGATCGTGAAGGCGGCGTTGCGACCGACGCAGCGGGCAACGTCTACGAGGCGCTCGCCGCGGAAGGCCCGGTCGACGGACAGACGAACGCGGGCCTGAAGGACGTCGTGCTGATCAAGTACGGCCCCACCGGCACGAAGCTCTGGACACGGGAGTTCGGCACCCCTGGCACCGACCGGGCGTACGGCCTGCAGCTCGATCCGCAGGGCCACCCCGTGATCGCCGGCTACACGAAGGGGAACTTCGACGGGGCACACGCCGGCAACACGAGCGACGACGTGTTCGTCACCAAGTACGACCCGTCCGGTACCCGCGAATGGGCGACGCAGGTCGGTACGAGCGCAGCCGATCGTGGCTACGGGCTCGCGATCGACACAACGGGCTCGATCTATGCGGGCGGGTACACGAAGGGCGCCCTCGACGGTGCGCTCGTCGGTGACAAGGACATCTTCCTGCTCAAGCTCGCACCGACCGGTGGTGCGCCGATTTGGATCCGCCAGTTCGGTACGGCAGGTGAGGACAAGGGCATGGCGGTCGCCGCGGGTGGCGGCTCCGTCTATGTCGCCGGCCTGGCGGGCGATGTTCTCGGCACACCGCTCCCCGGAACGACACCCGGCGGTATCGACGGCTTCCTGGCCAGATTCGATGCGTCGGGTACGCGGATGTGGACCCGCCAGGTCGGAACCTCTGCCGAGGATCAGCTGTGGGGCGTGGCCGCCGACGCCGCCGGCAACGCGACCGTTTCGGGCTTCACCGCGGGTGATCTCTTCGCCGTGAACGCGGGCGACAAGGACGTCGTCGTCGCGCGGTTCGATCCGAGCGGCGCGTTGACGCTGCAGGACCAGCTCGGCACGATCGGCAACGACAAGGGCACGAACGTCGCGCTGGACGCTGCCGGCAACACGTACGTCTCGGGCTTCTCGGACGGGAACTTCGAGACGAACATCGGCAGCTTCGACGCTCTCCTCCTCAAGTACGGGCCCGGTCTGACCCGTCAGTGGGCGCGGCAGTTCGGGACCACCGAGACGGACGGCGCCGACGACTTCGCCGAGGGCGACGTCTTCCTCTCGGTGCACGGCACGACCATCTGGGCTTCCGGTTTCACCAAGGGCAGTACCGCGACGCAGACCCAGGCCGGAAACGGCGACGTGTTCCTCACGTCGTTCAGCGACCAGGGTACGAACCTGGGCTGATGCTCCACAGGCGCGCGGGGAGGGCGGCAGCCGCCGTCCTTCCCGGCGCATTGGTGGTTCACGGAGCAATACGTCGCGAGCCCGGACGACGAACGCGACCCGCTGCTCTTTCCACTTCGTGCGGATGACCTCTCCGACCTTCCGCCGGCGCTCGTGATCGCGGCGGAGTGCGACCCGCTCTACGACGAGGGCTTCGAGTACGCGCAACGGCTGAACGACGCCGGAAACGAGTGCGTGCACAGCCGCTACGACGGCCTGATCCACGCGTTCTTCGTCCTCACCGACCAGTTCGACGGGGCGTTCGCCGCGCACGACGAAGCGGCGGCCGCACTGAAGCGCGCGTTCGCTGCCTAGAGCTGGCGGCCGCGGCGCGAGAAGTCGAGGCGGTACGGATCCATCGGCTTCGCTTGCGGCGGCGTCCAACCGGGGTGCGCGATCCGGCGGTGCGCCTCGAGCGTTTTCTTCATCGCAGCCGGCTTCACGTCCCACGATTCCTCGCAGCCGTCGGTCCCGCAGATGATGTGGATCTCCGCCATCGGCGGCCAGGGTACTCCGACTTCGACCGGATGGGGCGAACTGGCCGGGAGCCACAGATAGGAGCAGGTGGGGCGCCGTCGCGGCACCCCACCCAGTGCGCTCCTCAGCTCGGGCGGATCCCCGGGAAGACGAACGCCATGCGCTCGACGTAGAGCTCTGCAACCAGCCGCCTGATCGCGTCCGAGGCCGCATCGAGTGGCCGCTCGTCGGTCAGGTTGAAGATGCCGACGCCGAAGAGATCGACGCGGGCGAGCTCGGTCGTCATGTCGTTCGCGAAGAACTTGATGCTGCCGCTCTTCTCGTAGTCGTCGGAGTTGTGCCCCTGGCGGATGAAGTCCTCGGACCAGTCGATCCAGGTCTGCGCCGAGCTCTCCGCGAGTGTGATGCGGAGATTCGGGAAGTCGATCTTCCCCGGTTCGAGTTGGTACGGCGGGACGGAGACGACGAGCGCCTGATCGGGGATGGAGACGTCGCCGAGATCGGTCGTCGGCGCCGCCATCGTCTGCTTGATCGTGAACGAGTCGATCTTCGAGACCTTCGAGGTATCGAGCTTCCCGATCTCGAGCCGGAAGTTCGCCGCCAGCCAGGCCTTTTGCTTCGTCCCGCCGATCGAGAGCTTCCCGCTCGACTTGTTGGGAATTGTCGACTCCGGCGTCAGCTTCAGCGTCAGGTAGGCGGTGTCCTTCGAGGCCGCGTCCAGCGCCGGGATCGTCGTCTCCTGGATGAGCGCGTTGGTGAAATCGAGCTCTTTGACCGCGTTCATGTTGAAGTCCGCGGCGATGATCGCACCACTCTTTCTCTGCGCGCCGAACGACCACGAATCGGCGATCCACTGGTAGAACGCGGCCGGCATCGACAGGCCCATCTGCACCGTGATGTCGGAGTACTTGACGCCGCCGATGTGCTTCGCTGCGTAGAGCGAGCCCTCGCTCGGCTCCGCCACCGGCTCGGCGTAGATCTGCCCGCCCTGGGCCGTCTTGAGCATGCCGATGTTCTTGCCGCCGTCCAGCGACAGCGCGAAGTTGCCACTGACGTAGGCTCGCTTCCCGGAGGCTGCGGTCGCGCGCGTCGACGCCTTCGCCTCCTTGGTGAAGACGCCGCCTGCGAATGCGAGGCCGGTCAGGCCCGCAGCGCCCCCGAGAAAACGCGCTCGGGACGTGGTGCCCCGAGCCTCCTGCTGGTCGTTCTCCATGCTGCCCTCCCCTTGATCGTACGGTCCCCCTTTCTCGACCTTAGAGGGCGCGGCCGTGCAACTCAACTCCGCGGTTCGAGAAAGCCGAGCTCCAGCATCCGCCGGACGACGGGCAGCGCCGCCTCCTCGGCCTCGCCGGA
>JBKJQL010000320.1:0-3885 GCA_046594035.1 Gaiellaceae bacterium | reverse complement strand
CCAACCCGGCCGGTGCAAACACGTGCCCGGCCAGGGCCTCCTCGTAGGAGGTGGCGGCGCGCTCGGCGCACATCTGGCCGGCGAGCCAGTAGCCGGTGTTCGCATAGGACCACGCTTGCTCGACCCCCACGAAACGGCGGATCTTCGGCAGTTCGCGGACGAGCACTTCGAGGGCGTCGTCGCCGTCCCCGTAGCGGCCCAGATCGCCTGCGTCGCTGTCGAAGCCGCTCGTGTGCGAGAGAAGATGGCGAACACGGACGTCAGCGGGCCAGACCTCGGTCTGCGCCTCGAGCTCGAGCAATCCGACGGAAAGCAGCGAGGTGAACGGCTTCGTGATCGAGGCGACGCGGAAGATGGTCTCCGGCTCGCAGCCGATCGCATGGGTCTCGACCTGGCCGCCGATCGACACGCCGAAGGCGAGGGACGGCACCTCCCAGGTCAGCGTTGCGGCCTCGGAGGCCTGCAAATACGACGAATCCAGCACGGATTCGCTACCCTACTGCCCGACCCGGCCCCGGCCGCGCGCGGTCTTCCTTCGCGGCGAGCTGAGACCAGGGTGACATCTAAACGAGGAGAAAGAGATGCCCCTCACCAAGGAAGAAAAGGTCGAGCACGTTCAGAAGTTCGGCAAGCACGAGACTGATACCGGTTCGCCGGAAGTGCAGATCGCGATGCTGTCGCAGCGCATCAACGAGCTGACCGAGCACCTCCGCACGCACAAGCACGATCACTACTCGCGTCGCGGCCTGCTCAAGCTCGTCGGCCGTCGCCGCAGGTTCCTGAACTACCTGCAGCGGAAAGACCTCGAGGGCTATCGCGCCCTGATCAAGGAGCTCGGTCTCCGCCGCTAAGGCGAGACGGGCCAGTCAAGAAGGGTGGAGTTTGGGCGAGCGCCACGTGCCGGGCGTTGACCCAAACTTCCACCCTTCACTCAGTAAGCACGCAGTTGAAGTGCAGTGGAGGAATAGGAGAAGAAATGAGCATTGTTGAAGCTGAGCATCCCGCAGGGGTGCCGGTTTCCGTGTCCGTCGAAATCGGCGGCAAGGAGATTTCATTCGAGACCGGCAAGATCGCCAAGCAGGCGGACGGGGCAGTCCTCGTCCGTAGTGGCGACACGGTCGTCCTCGGTGCGGCTCAGGGCCGGACGGAAGCGCGCGAAGGCGCGGACTTCTTCCCCCTGACGATCGACATCGAAGAGCGCATGTACGCCGCGGGCAAGATCCCCGGCGGGTTTTTCAAGCGGGAAGGCCGCCCCACGGAGCGCGCCATCCTGACCGCACGCATGATCGACCGTCCCGTCCGGCCGCTCTGGCCGAAGGGCTATCGCAACGAGACGCAGGGCGTCGCCACGGTCTTCTCGGCCGACATGGTGAACCCGCACGACATCCTTGCGATCAACGCAGTGTCCGCGGCACTCACGGTGTCGCCGCTGCCGTTCCTCGGGCCAATCGGCGCCGTGCGCATGGGAATCGTCGACGGCAACCTGGTTGTCAACCCGACGCTCCAGGAACTCGAGGACACCGACCTCGACCTGATCGTTGTCGGCACGAAGGACGGCCTGACGATGGTCGAGGCCGGCGCGAAGGAGGTGCACGAGGACAAGCTCCTCGAAGCACTCGAGATCGCCCATCGCGAGATCGTCAAGCTCTGCGACGCCCAGCTCGAGCTGCGCGCGAAGAAGGGCAAGACCAAGTGGCTCGACCCGGCCGTCACCGAGCGGCTCGAGGGCACGTATGGCCACGAGGTCTGGGAGCGCATCCAGAAGGTCGGCCTCCGCGAGGTCGCTGCGATCGTCGAGGAGATCGTCGAGAAGGAAGTCGGCGCCCCCTCGCTCGATGCCAACGAGGAGAAGGTGTTCGGCGAGCTGCAGGTCCGCATGTCGCTGGCGCAGATCCTCGAGAAGCAGCGTGCCGTCGCGGTCGAGACCGTCGTCCGCGAGAAGTTCGAGAACGACCTGAAGGGCTTGACCGACGCCGAGCAGGATTCGAAGGAGCTCAAGTCGGCGAAGCGCAGCCTCATCTTCGAGCACATCATCGAGAGCGTCGAGTTGCCGTTCCCGGTTGGACCGGCCACCGTCGACGGTGAAGGCCCCGCCGTGAAGGACGCGCTCACGAAGAGCTACATCAAGAAGGCCTGCGAGGCGATTTACAAGAGCCTCGTCCGCCAGAAGATCGCAGTGCAGAAGATCCGTCCTGACGGCCGGACTGCGACGCAGATCCGCCCGATCGAGATCGAGGTCGGCGTGATGCCCCGCACCCACGGGTCGGGCCTCTTCACCCGCGGTCAGACGCAGATCATGTCGCTGCTGACGCTCGGCACGGCGAAGGAGGGGCAGCGCATCGACGACCTCTCCCTCGAGCGTGACCGTCGCTTCATGCATCACTACAACTTCCCGCCCTACTCGGTCGGCGAGACGGGTCGCATGGGCTCGCCCAAGCGGCGCGACATCGGTCACGGTGCGCTCGCACAGCGCGCGCTCGAGGCCATCCTTCCGGCAACGGAGGACTTCCCGTACACGATCCGCATCGTGTCCGAGACGCTCGAGTCGAACGGCTCGTCGTCGATGGCCGCGGTCTGCGGAGGCTGCCTCGCGCTCATGGACGCCGGCGTGCCGATCAAGGCGCCCGTCGCGGGCATCGCGATGGGCCTCATCACGGACGGCAAGCGCAAGGCCATCCTGAGCGACATCCTCGGCGACGAGGACCACCTCGGCGACATGGACTTCAAGGTCTGCGGCACCGCCAAGGGCATCACGGCCATCCAGATGGACATCAAGATCGCCGGCCTCTCGCGCGCGATCATGACCGAGGCGCTCGACCAGGCCCGCGAAGGCCGCATCCACATCCTCGGCAAGATGGCCGAGACCCTCAGCGAAGCGCGCAACGATCTCTCGAAGTACGCGCCGCGCATCACGACCCTCAAGGTCAAGCCCGACCAGATCCGCCTCATCATCGGACCGGGCGGCAAGACCATCAAGGGCATCGTCGACCAGACGGGCGTCGCCATCGACGTCGAGGACGACGGTACGGTCAACATCGCGTCGGCCGACTCGGTCGCCGTGAAGAAGGCGATCGACATCATCAAGGGCATCACCGCGGAGCCCGAGGTCGGCACCGTCTACACGGGAAGCGTCCAGCGCATCACGGACTTCGGCGCCTTCGTCGAGATCTTCCCCGGCACCGACGGCCTCCTCCACGTCTCCGAGATGGCTCACACGCGCGTCGAGCGCGTGACGGACATCATGAAGGAAGGCGACATGGTCGAGGTGAAGGTCCTCGAGGTCTCCCGCGACGGCAAGATTCGCCTCACGCGCCGCGAGCTCCTTCCCCTCCCCGAGGGCGAGGCCGGCGAGCAGGCGAAGGCGCGCATGATGCAGGCCCGCGAGGCCGGCGGCGGACCGCCCTCTCGTGACGGCGGCGGACGCGGCGGCGACCGCGGCGGACGCGGCGGCGATCGCGGCGGACGTGGCGGCGGCGGTCGCGACCGTCGCTGAGTCTCTCCTCTGAACTCTGACGCGCGCGGCGCGCCGGCGGACCTCCGCCAGCGCGCCGTTCGTCATTTTGGCGTACGCTCCGGCGCTGGAGCGTGCGCCACATGGGGGAAGCCACACCGATGAGACGTCGTCCTCGCCACGTGCGCGCTGCGCTCGTCGTGCTCGTGGGGCCGGCAGCGGCGCTCGCGGCGGCCTTTGCCTTCGCCGGCTGCGAGGAGCCCGGGCGCGATGCGGGCCCGCGCTTCAACTTCCCCGTCGATGCGCCGGAGGAAGACGCGCTCCTCGTCGAGGACGATGCGTTCACCCCCCAGCGCGACGCGTCGGTCGATGTCCTCGAGGGGGCGGTCGAGGCCGAGGCCGGGCTTCCGCTTCTCGTGCGGGCGATCGCGACA
>JBKJQL010000124.1:0-3501 GCA_046594035.1 Gaiellaceae bacterium | reverse complement strand
TGCTGCGTCGGCTTCGTCTTCAACTCGCCCGCGGTGCCGATGTATGGCACGAGCGTGACGTGGAGGTAGATCACGTTCTCGGGGCCGACTTCACGCCGGAACTGGCGGATCGCCTCGAGGAAAGGATGAGACTCGATGTCGCCGACGGTGCCGCCGATCTCCGTGATCACCACGTCGGTGTCGGTCGCCTCGGCGACCGAGCGGATGCGCGACTTGATCTCGTTCGTGATGTGCGGGATCACCTGTACGGTCGAACCGAGGTACTCCCCTTTTCGCTCTTTGCGCAGCACGCGGTCCCACACGGCGCCTGCTGTGTGGTTCGCGGCGCGCGAAAGGTTCTCGTCGATGAAGCGCTCGTAGTGGCCGATGTCGAGATCGGTCTCGGCGCCGTCCTCCGTCACGAACACCTCGCCGTGCTGGAAGGGGCTCATCGTCCCGGGGTCGACGTTGATGTACGGATCGAACTTCTGCACCTGCACCTTCAACCCGCGTGCCTTGAGCAAGCGGCCGAGCGACGACGCCGTGATTCCCTTGCCGAGTGACGACATCACGCCCCCGGTGACAAAGACGTACTTCGCGCTCATGACCCCAGCCCCCATTCGTCGGTATTGAGGGCGCTACGGCCTGCCGGTGCAACGGCGATCCAGCGGCCATGTCCCGTGAGACGATTCACGGAACTCCATCCTACCAGCGCCCCCAGCGCGTCTCCGGAAATCGTCACTCGTCGATCGTAGGCGGCGATCAGGACGGCGGCGGTCAGAGCGTCGCCGCGGTCTGCACGAGGTCGTACAGGCGCTGAACCGCCCTGCTCGCTGACCCTCGGTTCGTCGCCACGGTCACCGCGGTCCGTCCTTCGTCGACACTTTGCAGGCGAATCTCGACCTCCGTCTTGGGCTTCAGCAGCTGCCAGGTCCAGCGCTCGTACGGATCGATCTCACGGATCAGAAGCAACGTCTCCGTCGGCCGGGGGCCGACGAAGACGTTCCTCTTCGTCGCGAGCACCTTCCACCGGGCTCCGGGCGCGAAGCCGCGGCGATCCGGCTCGACGCCCGTGATTCCCGGCCACCAGTCGGAGAGGTGGTACGGCTCGGCGAGGAATGACCACACATCCTCGCGCGGGGCGAGCAGTTCGAGTGTGGCCTTGCTCATGTGCGCGAGGAGCTTACGGCCGGTCGATCGACGCGAGGAATGCCGCGCCGCCGAGCATCCGCTCGATCTCGTCACGGCGCTGGGCGTCGTCGAGCGGCTCGATCCGGGTGTGGGTCGGATCGCCGGCGATCTTTTCGACGCTGAAGTGCTTGTCGGCGACCGTGGCGATCTGCGGCAGGTGCGTGATCGTGATCACCTGTGCGCGCTCGGCCAGCCGGCGGAGTGTCTCCGCGACGGCATGCGCAGTCGTACCGCCGATGCCGGCGTCGATCTCGTCGAACACCATCGTCTCGCCTCCGGCGACCGCCGCGATCGCGAGCGCCACGCGGGAGAGCTCGCCGCCGGAGGCTGTCTCTGCGACGGGTCCGAACGGCAGGCCGGCGTTCGGGCGGATCAGGAAGGCGACGTCGTCGGCGCCGGTCGCGCCGGGGTCGCGCTCGGCGAGCACGACCTGGAACTCACCGTCGCCTAGGCCGATCCCCTTCAGCTCGACGGCCACGGCTTTGGCGAACGGCTCGGCCGCTTTGCGGCGCCCCTTGCGCAACGCGGCGTGGCTGCGGTCGACGGCGGCCTGCGCTTGTTCGAGCGCAACCTCCGCGGCACGCACGGGGTCATGCCCGTCCTCCAGCGCACTCAGCTCGCGGCGCGCCTCCTCCCCACGCTCCAGCAGCTCGGCGAATGTCTGCGCCCGGTGACGGCGCCGCAGGTCGGAGAACGACTCGAGCTCGCCCTCGACCTCCTCGAGACGCCCCGGCTCTGCCTGGAGCGAGTGCAGGAACGCCTGGAGGTCGGATGCGGTCTCGCGCAGTTGCAGCTCTGCCTGCCGTAGCGCGTCGCCTGCCGCCTGAAGCTCAGGCGCGAGCCGTTCCAGTGGGGCAATCGCGCGCTCGGCGGCGCCGGTCAGATCGGCGGCGCCGTCGCCGTCCTCCGGCGTGAGAGCATTTGCCGCGGCCGCCGCCCCTTCCGCCAGTTCGCCGACGTGACGTAGCCGCTCGCGCTCCGCGCGCAACTCGTCCTCACGTCCCGCCTCGAGGCTCTCGGTGTCTTCTGCGAGCTGGCGCAGCTCCTCCAGCCGCGCCTGGGCCGTGTCGGCGTCGCGTGTCAGCTCGTCGTAGGCGCGCCGCGCGCCCTGCAGCTCACGCCACACACGCTGCGCCTCGCGAACGTCGAGTCCTGCGAACGAGTCGAGCACGCCCCGCTGGTAGGCGGGGCGTGCCAGCCGCCGCTGCTCGAACTGGCCGCTCATCGCGATCAACGCTTCCGCAGCGCCCGCGACGTCCTCGCGCGCGGCGCTGCGCCCCCACGCATACGCGCGCGTGCGACCGTCCGCGAAGATCCGCCGCGCGAGCACGACACCGTCCTCCCCTTCCGGCCGCAACTCCGCCAGGGGGCCGAGGGCGTCGTCGTCGACACCGTCGAACTCCGCCTCGACATAGGCCTCCTCGCCCGCCGCGCCGATCAGGGCGGCGTCGCCCTTTGCTCCGAGCAGGAGGCCGATCGCATTCGTGAGGATCGTCTTGCCGGCGCCGGTCTCGCCCGTGATCGCGTTCAGCCCGGCCGCGAGCTCGAGCTCCGCCTCGCGGATCAAGACGAGGTTCGAGATGCGCAGGGACCGGAGCATCCCACCATCGTACGGAGGGCACCTGCGGGCGTCATCGTCCCGAAGGGGCGACAGCCCGGCACGACGCTTTTCGAATCGCCACCTAGGGAGTGTCGGTCGCTCCGCGGGTCGCCTCGGGTGTTCCTTCGAGGACGCCGGTGAGGCCTTCGAATTTGCCTTTCACGGTCAGCCCGTTTGTGCCGATCTCGACCTCGACGATGTTCTTGATGTGGTCGCCGTCGCGCATCTTGACGATCGCCATCATCCGCCGGACTTCCGACTCGACTTCGGCGTAGCGGAGCAGGATCACGTTGCTGGCGCGACTGCCAGCGGCGGTAGGAGCGCTCCGGCACGCCAATCAGGCGGGTGAAGCGGGCGGTCGGCATCGCGGCCTCGAGGCGGATCACCCTCGAGGTCCTCGTAGGCCCCAACCGATGCTCGGCACTCTTCTTCCAGACGCGCAGCTCGACGTGCGCCTCGCCGAGCGCGGCCTTCTGGTCTTCGAGCTCCGCCTCGAGCCGCTGCAGCTGCGGACTCGAGCCCGGCCTGCCACCCTCAGCCAGGCCTAGCTTGCCGCCCTCGAGGAACTGGCGCTTCCAGTTCGAGATCGATTGCTCGCTCGACTTCCCACGACGCGCCGCCTCAGCGACCGACATCTCGCCGCTGACGACTGAGAGGACGAGCCGGAACTTGTCTTCAACAGAGATAGAAACAGGACGTGCCATCAGAAAGCTCCTTCAGGTCAGGAACCC
>JBKJQL010000246.1:0-7890 GCA_046594035.1 Gaiellaceae bacterium | reverse complement strand
GCTCGCGCACGGTCTGGCGCAGCCGGCGACGGTCGCCGAGCACGACGACGAGCACGAGCGCGAGCATCCATGCGACGGCGGTGTAGACGTGCACGTCCTTGAGCAGCGGCCTGCGGCCCACAGCCTGGCTGAGACTCGGGAGGTAGAGAATGAGGCCGGTCGCAAGCAGCACGAGGAACGCGACCGCATGCACCCAGTGCGCGGTGCGCTCGGTCGGCGTGAACCGCTCGATGTACTCAGGCTCCATTGGATCGTCCCACCCACGCGTCGGCGTCGTAACCACGCTGCTCCCAGTAGCCGGGCTGGGCTTCGACGCCGAGCGTGATCCGCTCGACCCACTTCACGCCCTTGTAGCCGTACATCTCTGGGATCACGACGCGCACCGGCGCGCCGTGCGGGCGCGACAGCGGCTGGCCGTTCATCTCGTAGGCGAGCATCACGTCGCCGAGGTGCGCCTGGTCGAAGGTGAGCGTGTCGACGTACGGCTTCTCAGCCGACGTGAACGTCAGCACACGCGTCTCCGCGCTCGGTTGTGCTGCCGCGAGCAGATCCGCGAAACGCACGCCGCGCCAGTGCACGTCATGGACGGTCCACCCCGTGACGCAGTGGAACGTCGACACCTGCTCCGCGCTCGGAAGCGCGCGCAACTGGTCGTACGTGATGCTCTGCGGAGCGCCGACGAGCCCGTCGATCGTCAGCCGCCAAGTCGCTGGATCGAATCGCGGCATCGACGAAGCGACGGTGTAGATGCGCCAGCCGGGGACGAGGCCGGGCGGCGCGACGGTGACGAACGCATCCCAGGCAGCGCGGCCCCAGAGGAGCGACGAGAGCCCGACGGCCGTCACGCCGAGGAAGGCGCGACGGCCGTACAGATGGGTCTCGTTCGGGGGCATGCGTTAATGGACCTTCACGACGTACCAACCGTCGACGCCGTTGCAGAGGATCTTGGTCGCGGTGTCTCCGTGGAACGTGTACACCGCGCGACCGTTGAAGGTGACCTGGGTCTTGCCGTCGGGGCGCATCACTTCACCGAACGTTCCCATCACGCCTGCGATGTGCTTCGGCACCATCGTCCCGTGCGGGATCGTCAGGGGCGGCCAGGTCTTCGCGCAACTTCCGGTGCATTTCACCTTCATCGGCTTTTCCTGGTTCCAGGTGTAGAGCGCAAGGTGCCCGCGAGTAGCGAGGACCGAGCCGAACGACGCGGTCTTCAACTTCACGACGGGGCCGGTGACGCGTGTTGCGCCGAAGGCGGAGACCGCGGCGAACGCGGCGACGAGCACGAGCAGGGGTAGGACGAGGCGGCGCATTGTGGCTCCTTGGTCGGGGGTGCGTTCGTTTCCGTTCTATGGAAAGACCGCGGGCAGCGCCATCGAATGCGGGTCCATTTCACGGACTGTTCAGAACTGACCGGCCTCGCGCGGTAACTCCCTATATTTATGGAAGTGCGGATCGGAGTCCTCACCGGCGGCGGCGACTGCCCCGGCCTCAACGCAGTGATCCGTGCAGTCGCGCGGCGCGCCTGGGCGGACGGGCACGAGGTGATCGGCGTGCGCGAGGGCTGGCGCGGGATGATCGAGCACAACTTCGAGCCGCTCGGGCCGCAACAGATCTCCGGGATCTTGCCGCGTGGCGGCACGATCATCGGCACCTCGCGGACGAACCCGTACAAGGTCGACGGCGGCGTCGACAAGGTGCGCGAGGCGTTCAAGGAGCTCGCCGCGCTCGTCGCGATCGGCGGTGAGGACACGCTCGGCGTCGCCTCCAAGCTCTACTCGGAGTTCAACCTGCCGGTCGTCGGCGTGCCGAAGACGATCGACAACGACCTTTCTGGCACCGACTACACCTTCGGCTTCGACACAGCCGTTTCCATCTGCACAGAGGCGATCGACCGGCTGCACACGACGGCCGAGGCGCACAACCGCGTCATGGTCGTCGAGGTGATGGGACGCCACGCCGGCTGGATCGCCGTGCACTCCGGGATCGCCGGCGGAGCCGACGTGATCCTGATCCCCGAGCGCCCGGTCGTCTTCGAGGATGTCTGCGAGGAGATCCGCCGCCGCCACGGGCGCGGCAAGAACTTCTCGATCGTCGTGATCAGCGAAGGGTGCGAGCTGCCCGGCGCTGACGACAGGGGGGAGGTCGACCAGTTCGGCCACAAGCTGCTTGCGAAGCGCGGCGTCGGCGAGCGACTCGGCGACGAGATCGAGGAGCGCACCGGCTTCGAGACGCGCGTCACCGTGCTCGGCCACATCCAGCGCGGCGGCTCCCCCACCCCGCGCGACCGCATCCTCGCGACGCGCTTCGGCCTCAAGGCGGCCGAGCTCGTCGAAGCCGGCCAGTTCGGCCAGATGGCCGCCTTGCGCGGCGACGATGTGATCGCCTGCTCGCTCGAGGAGGCAACCGCGGAACTGAAGACCGTGCCGCCCGAGTGGTACGACCTGGCCAAGACCTTCTTCGGTTAGGTGCCCGGCTGGAACACCAGTCTGCTCCACGACCGCTGGCAGGATGACTACGAGCGCGGCCGCCCCGGCTGGCCGGTCGAAGCGGTGGAGGTCGTCCGACTCGACCCTGGCGCGACAGTCGTCGATCTCGGCGCAGGCACCGGCAAGCTGACACGTCTTCTCGTCCCGCGCTACGCGCAGGTAATTGCGATCGAGCCCGACGAGGGCATGCGCCGCGTCCTCACCGCCGTGTGCGATGGGATCGATGGCACGGCCGAGCACCTGCCCCTGGCAGACGCGTCGGTGGAAGCTGTCTTCGCGGCGGAGGCGTTCCACCGGTTTGAGGGCGAGCGCAGCGTCACGGAGATCGCGCGGGTTCTTCGCCCCGGCGGAACGCTCGCATTGCTCTGGAACGTGCCGGGAGGCGACGACCACGACGACGTCGCGGCGGCAGTCGATCTGATGCGCAGCAGGGCGCCGGAGGGCCTCGCGTACGACGCAGCCGACCTGAACACGACGCGCTATTCGTCCGGTGCGTGGCGCGACGCCTTCGAGGGCTCTGCGTTCGGCGCGCTCGAGGAAGCGGCCATTCTGCACGAGCAGATCGTCGATCGCGACGGACTGCTTGCGTTCTTCTCGTCGATGGGCTGGCTCGCGGAGCTGCTTGCGCTCGAACGGTCTACGGTGCTTGCCGACGTTCGCGCGTTGCTCACGGAGGAGACGTACGTGCGGTCCTGGCGCACGCACATCCATTGGGCGCGGCTCGCGGGCTGAAACTCTCGAACCTGGTTCAAAGAGCGAACCAGGTTCGGATTTAGGACTGAACCTCAGGTTCGCTTTCCCAACCAGGTTCAAGAGCTTCGGGCTACAGCTCGGCGAGCGGGAAGCTGCGGTGTCGCCGCGGCGGGACGATGAAGTTCTGGCGGTGGGTCGTCGAGAGCACTTCGTTGAAGCCCTGCGGGCGGCTGCGGGGCTCGAGCTTGATCGTCTTGCCCTCGAGCTGACCGTCCATCGCGCGGCGGTTACGGCGGAAGTCGTCGCCCGTCGGGTTGAAGACCACGAAGTGAACGCCAGCCGCCGGCAGCACACCGATCTCGTCCGCCTTCTCCGACCACGCGAAGGGATTGTCGAGCGTGTTGAAGTCCACGCGGACCGGGATCGCCGTCCCCTTCGGGAACACCGTGCCGTCCTGCGCGACGACATCGCGGTCGAGCCGCGACGTCGTCTGGATCGAGGCGCTGTGGCCGATCTGCCCCGAGGACTTGAAGTCGCGATGCACATCGGCCTCCGTCGAGACATCCTTCGGGCCCTGCTTCACGGTCTGCGCGTTGTGCTTGACCTGCAGCCCGGGCTTGAACACGGTCGCAACGCGCTCGTCGAAATCGAAGTTGAGATACCACGCCTCGACGTCCTCGTGAATGTGCGAGAGATGCATATGCGTGCCGTGGCGGAAGTAGTCGCTGCCGCGGAAGTCGACGTAGCCGAGCGTCTCGAAGTTCGCGATCGTGCCCGGCCCCATTCCCGCGCGCTGGGTCGAGGTGAAGCCGAGGAAGAGCTCGGAGGTCTCGGGGATCAGGTCGGCGCCGGGGATCTGCGCGGCAACCGCCATCTGCTTCGGTAGCGAACGCGCGCCGTCGAAGCCGCCACCTGCGAAGCCGCGGCGGATCGAGGTCAGCTCAAAGAGCTTCGAGTCGCGGAGACGCTTCGTCGCGTCCTCGATGTTCGCGCGCACATCGGAGCGGAGGAGGATCGCGACGTCGTTTGCCTCGAGTCGCGTGTCGAACGGGTCGCTCTGGAAGCGCTCCGCGTCGAACAGCACGGGCCGGCCGGCGCGGCGGTCGTGCGGGAGATACCGCTGGAGCGCACCGGGAGTCAGGCGGCGGAAGTACGGCAGCCCCCACGCGAGAGTCACGCCCAGGCCGGCGGGTGACGGCGCATAGTCCGCGTCGAGTTGTGCGAGCAGTCGCTTGAGCTCCGACTGCGCGGCGCGGAGGTCGGAACGGCCGGCCGTGACCCGGGCAGTGAGGATCTCATGGTGGAGCGGAGGAACGAGCACCTCGACGCCCTCCGAGTCGACGACGCGGACGCCGTCGAGCAGATGCTGCTCCGGAAAGAGCTTCGCCGCAGCTGTCCGGGCAGGCGTGTCCCCGCTGAACTGATCGACGAGCTCGTAGATGCCCGTCGCGCCGACGGCACCGGCCGCCGCGCCGACGATCACCTGCCGGCGAGTGAACTTCATGCCGAAGGCTTGATCACGACGAGCGACGCGAGCTCGCGCTTCAGGTAACTGACGACCTTGTTGTAGGAGAGCGGCGGCGCGACATGCTCGGAGAGCGTGTACAGCGTGCCGTCCTGCCGCCACAGTGCGACTGCGTGCCACGCGTCCATGTCCTGATTCGGGCCCGAGTAGATCTGCGCGGTGATTCCACCCGCGGTGATCGTCCCGCGCGGCCCGGCGAAGCACGGCACGTTGCGGCTGTCCGAACCGCCGGTGCGACACGTCGGGATCTTCGTCACGCCGGGATAGGCGCGCAGCACGACGTGCAGCTCGCCACCCGCAGCCCCCGCGCCGGTCTCCTGCCACACGAAGCTCTCGAGGTAGCTCTTGTCGGCCGAGACCGAGTTGCCGTTGCTCCACTTGCCGTCGATCTGACTCGTCAGCGGGTCAGGCAGCCAGCCCGGGCAGTACACGGGCACACCGACCTTTTTCGCGAGCTGCTGCCACCCCGCGGGGTGCGCGCACGGCTGGGAGTGCGTCACCGTCGGTGCCGGCGCGGCCGCCTTCGAAGCGCCGCAGCCAGAAACGAGCAGCGCGCACATGCCCAGGAGCAGGGAAAACGTGAGGAGCCCTCTCACGGCGCCATGGTAGGCGAAACTGTCGAATCTGGTTCGGCTGCGCCGAATCAGGTTCGAACTACACGTCGAAGGGCTGGTGGCCGACGAGGCCGCCCACATTGCCGGCGGGCACCAGAACGGCGTCGATCCCGGCGCGCTCGAGCGCCAGCACCTCGTTGCGGTTGTCGACGTCAACCTGGGCGATCGCCAGCTTGCCCGCCGGGACGTCCGGCAGCAGCTCGAGGACCGCATCGAGCGGATCGGCGTCCTCGTCGATCTCGCGCGGGCAGAGCAGGAAGATCTCGGGGTCGAGCCGCTCGAGCGCCAGCTCGAGCTCTTCGTCGTCGCGCACGTCGACGACGAACTCGAGGTGCTCGATGCCGTCTTCTTCCGGGCGAATGCGCACTGCGTCCACCTCGGCAGGCTCCCCTGCACCGAGCCAGAGGACCGGAAGCGTGGTCGCTTCACGGATGCCGTCGATCAGACCGTAGACGGCGATTGCCTTCGCGCCTTGTTGCTCGGCGTTTCGCGCACCGTCGGCGTCGTTGACGCAGACAATGATCGCGATCCCATCTCCCTCGGAGATGCGTTGGCTGAGGCGGCGTGACGCGGGCACGTACTTGCTCCAGCCTAGATGGTCTAGATGGTCGGCGGCCGCGGTTCGAGAAGCTCGCGGTCCGCCCAGTCGTCGCGGGCAGGAACGAACACCTCGACGAGCGTGGCGCCGCTCGTGCCGACCGTGACGGAGTGCGGGACGTGCGCAGGGATGATCCACGTGCCGCCGGGCGTCAGCTCGCGTGACTCGTCGCCGATCCGGAACGTCATCGACCCGCTGAGGAGGATCCCGATCTGCTCGTTGACATGCGAGTGCTCGGGCACGTCGACGTCCGGGTCGATCTCGATCTGCGCCAGGGTCCCCTCGGCGCCCGTCAGCGCTCGCCCGATCAGGCCCGGCCAGATCCGCAGTGGCGAGATGTCGTTGAGGTCGTTGAACGCGCTCATTGGCCGATCGGGTGCCAGACGGTCTTCAATTCGAGGAAGGCCGAGATCTCGTACAGCGACTGCGCGTCAGGCTCGGCGATCACGACGCGCTTGACGTTATCTGCAGCGGCGACCTCGAGGTCGGTACGCAATCCGTTGGCGCCGGTGGTGTCGATCGCGTTCACGTCCATGTGCGAGGCAAGCCACGGCGCGAGCTCCGCCTGCTGGCCGGTGAGCAGGTTGACGACGCCGCCCGGCACGTCGCTCGTCGCGATCACCTCGGCGAGCTCGATCGCGGCCAGCGGCTCCGTCTCGGACGCAAGCGCGACGACAGCGTTCCCGCCGGTCAGTGCGGGCGCGAGGCGCGAGACGAGCCCGAGCAGCGGCGGCTCCTGCGGCGCGACGATCGCGACGACCCCGGTCGGCTCCGGCACCGTGAAGTTGAAGTACGGGCCGGCGACCGGGTTCGACGAGCCCATCACCTGCGCGAGCTTGTCGGCGAAGCCGGCGTACCAGACCCAACGATCGATCGCCTTCTCCACCTCGGCCTTGCCGGTGCAGAGCGCGGCGACCTGCGGGAGCCGGACCTCCATCATCTCGGCGATGCGGTAGAGCACCTGGCCTCGGTTGTAGGCGGTTGCGGTTCCCCACTTCGGCTGGGCGCCCCGTGCGGCCTGCACCGCGTCGCGCACGTCCTTCCGCGACGCCCGTGCGACATTCGCGCCTTGCGCCTCGTAGGTGCGGCCGCTCTCGCTACGCGGGAACGCTCCGCCGATGAACAGCTTGTACGTCTTGTTGATCGGGAGGCGGTTAGCCACCGAACGTCTCCGCGGCGTCGAAGGTCATGTAGGGCTCGAGCCCGTGCAGGCCGCCCTCGCGTCCGAAGCCGGATTCCTTGTAGCCCCCGAACGGGCTCGTCGGGTCGAAGCGGTTGAACGTGTTCGCCCACACGACGCCGGCGCGCAACTGCTGCGCCATCCAGAGGATGCGCGACCCCTTCTCCGTCCACACGCCTGCGGATAGGCCGTACGGCGTGTTGTTCGCCTTCTCGACGGCCTCTTCCGGCGTGCGGAACGTGAGCACGCTGAGCACCGGGCCAAAGATCTCCTCCTGCGCGATGCGGTAGCTCTGCGCAACGTTCGTGAAGACGGTCGGCGCGAACCAGTAGCCCTTCTCCGGCAGGTTGCACGGCGGCTGGTAGATCTCCGCGCCCTCTTCCTTGCCTGCCTCGACGAGGGCGGTGATTCGGTCGAGTTGCTCACGGGAGTTGATGGCGCCGACGTCAGTGTTCTTGTCGAGCGGGTCGCCGACGCGCAACGTCGCCATGCGCTTCTTCAGCTTCTCGATCGCCGGCTCGTAGATCGACTCCTGCACGAGCAGGCGCGAACCGGCGCAACACACGTGGCCCTGGTTGAAGTAGATGCCGTTGATGATCCCCTCGACCGCCTGGTCGAGCGCGGCGTCGTCGAAGAGGATGTTCGCGGCCTTGCCGCCGAGCTCGAGCGTCAGCTTCTTGCCGGTGCCTGCAACGCGGCGCTGGAACGCCTTGCCCACCTCGGTCGAGCCGGTGAACGCGATCTTGTCCACGTCGCTGTCCACGAGCGCTGCGCCGGTGCGGCCGTCGCCGGTG